>CAZCCS010000171.1:0-6260 GCA_964497005.1 uncultured Acidimicrobiaceae bacterium
GCTTCGTCATACACCCAGAACGCCGAAGATCTTGCTCGCAATCTCCGCGCAGGTCAGACGGCTGCCATTAGCCTCAACGGTTCGGACGGTGTGGCCCTGGTACAAGTCAGCGATCTGGGCGGCGTGGGCCGCCAAGCTGCGGGTCTGAACCTCAAATGGCCGGTCAGCGTCACCCCAGACCTTCTTCCAGCTCGTCCGGCACGCCTCGACGTCACCATCGAACCACCAGATCTCGAAGCCGGCGTCTCTCAGCAGGCGGACCTGAGGGATATTGCCTATGGCGAAGCCCCACTCGATCACCACGCGGCAGCCAGACCGGTGCACCTCGTCGAGGAACTGAGAGGTCGTGATTGAACGGCTGAGAACCGCGTGCCAGCGTGCCTCAATGTCGTGTGCGGCCGGGACGCAAGCGAAGACGCGGTCCATCTCGATACGGAACCATCCTCGGTTTGCCAGCCACTTCGAGAACTCAGTCTTGCCCGCCCCAGGTATGCCCGAGACCACGAGAACGTGGCCAAACGCCTGCACGCCCGGACTAGCTCCTCAGCAGCACGCGGACTCTCATCGGCCGCCTCTCGGAGGTGGACCACTTCTTCCCGACTCAGCGCCAACCTCCTGCTTCGGGACTCCGGGTTCATGTCCGCCGCCCGTCCAGGCGTGGGTAACCCGCCACACCTCGTAATGCAGCTGCCACTCGGCGGCCCACGGCACGATGGTGTGGGAGATCAACATGCCCGGGTTCCACTCCCCGGGAAAGTGGAGGCAAAGGGTCTTGCCGTCAGCGAAGACATGGGGTAGACGCTTCTTCCCAGCCGGGATCACCAGCTCAGGCTCGAGCACGGTGACCCTCGGGCGGGGCTCCCCCGCCGCGTACTCGATCTTCACCTTGTAGCGATCGCTGACCGGCGTCGGCCGGAGGTAGCCAATCCAGCGGATCCAACCATTGCCCACCTGGATCTCCGAGTCCGGGAAATCCTGTCGGAGCCCGATCGCGTGGGCAGCAACGTTGAGCTTATGAGTCGGAATCCTCGGCACCGTAAAACCCGTGCTCCCGCACCTTTCGCGTGTTCGGGGTGGCGATCGACAAGGTGCCGCTCCCGATCGCCATCCCAAGGGCGCCCCTGTCACTGAGGCCCTTGTACTTGCCTCCGAGTCCCTCCACCGACGTCCGCACGGGTGACTCGCCGAAGCTCTTTGCCACGCGCTCGAAGAGCACTGGGATCCCCTGGATGCGGTGCATCTCGTCAAGGTCGCGCTTGAGGGTTTCGAGCCAGCCCATGAACGCCCGCTGGCGCCCGGGCTCGGTCCGCCACCGGTCGGCGAAGTTCTCGGCGTGCTGGACCGGATTGCGCACGCACCACTCGACGCCG
The DNA here is from genome assembly GCA_964497005.1 of uncultured Acidimicrobiaceae bacterium. Lineage (GTDB taxonomy): Bacteria > Actinomycetota > Acidimicrobiia > Acidimicrobiales > Palsa-688 > DASUWA01. Next base: position 1,371 of record CAZCCS010000171.1, read on the forward strand.
TCGTACTCGATGTAGCGGGGCATCGCGTCGGCCATCATCACGACGGCTTCGAAGAGGTTCTGGTCGCCTTGGTAGGCGTGAGCAGCGAGGGTGGTGATCAAGATCGACGGCGGCGTCATCTCCGGGTCGTTCTGGAAGTACATGTCCCGGTGCCTCTTCAGCGCCTGTACCGCCATCTGCAGCGTCGTCTTGACCTCCTCCTCAGGGATCGCCTCGATCGTGGAGGCGCGGGCTTCCGCCATCTTCGTGACCCGAGCCAAGAACTCGACTTTCATCCGCTCCTTGAACCACGCCGCGTAGCCCTTCGGGTCGCTGTGCAGCCAGCGCGAGTCCTGCTTGTCGGTAAGCAGGATCCCGGTCACGCTGCCCTCGGGATCCGGGATCGCTGGCAGCACGTCGGCGTGAAACTGGCGCTGCGGCTCCTTCAGCGTCCAGCACCGCTTGCCCTCCTCCAGGCTGACCGGGCCCCGTCGCGCCACCTTCACGTAGTCGGCGAGTGCTCTTCCGGTGTCCGCCTTCAACCCGGCCCGGGTTGTCGAGATCGGCTCGATGTGGCGAAGGCAGACGAGGTCGACGTCGTACCCGCCCTCGGCTCCGATGGGGCTGATGACCGTGCCGAGCAGGAAAGCGCCCTGCGGGTAGACGTCCCAGGGCGCGCCGCCCAGCGAGTCGCCGTGGTTGTTGAGGTGGGTGCCGATCTCGTTGAAGCGCCACGAAGCATGCGCCCGGAGGTCGGCGGGCAGGTCTAGGGCCTGGACAGTGCCGGTGAGCAGCTGGGCGAGGAGTCCCTCGCGGGTGTTGAGGTCGGGCGTCGCGATCATCGGAGGGCTCCTTGCGCGGGGTGGAGGGGTTTGTAGGCGGGTGCTTGGTGGCCCGCGAACTTGTCTTTGAAGTACGGCATCAGGTCGCGGCTCTGACTGCGAGCCAGGCCGATCAGCTCGTCGGTGTCGCAGCGGTCCATCTTCAAGACGCCCGGCGAGACCGACGTGTCGTGGCGGAGGTAGCGGTCTTTTGTGAGGAAGTGCTTGGCCAGGCCATCCGCACCGAGGCTCTGACCTCGCATCAGCACGTTGATGGCAGCGCCAGTCCACTGGACGATGCCCCCCTGGTCGAGTCGCGGATGGCGGTGGACGAGGTCGGCGGTGGTGCCAACGCTGAACAATCTGATCGAGGTCAGCGGCACCTCGAGCAGACTGACCGCCTCGGCGATCGCCAGCACACTCGGGTTGTTGCTCCAGACGCCCCCGTCGACCAGGCGCAGGCCGTCAAGCCGGTGGGCTGGGAAGTAGGTCGGTGCCGCGCTCGTCGCCAAGGCGACGTTGACCATCTTCTCCTTCCAATCGCGCGTGAGCTTGTCGTGGTGCGGCGTCTTGAAGATGTAGACCTCATCGGCGGCCAGTTCGTATGCAGGCACCACAAGGCGGCAGCGGCTGTCGCCCAGGGTCTTGTCGCCCAGGACCTGCGTTAGGCCCTCCCGCAGCCTGCCAGAGCCGTACCGCCGACGAAGGAAGCCGAGTCGCTCGGGGCGGAAGATTTTGGGTCCCCAGGTCGCGTAGAAGTCGACGATGTCTCGAGGGGTGAGCCCGGCCCCGAGGCCCAGGGCGATCAGACCGCCGGTCGATGTTCCGGCGACGAGATCGAAGTAGTCGAGGATCGGCCTCCCGAGGTCCTCCTCGACCGCAGCGAGCACCGCCGCCGAGTAGATGCCGCGGTAGCCGCCGCCGTCGAGCGAGAGGATCTGGAACCGCTCTGGCGCCCGGCCATCAGATGGTTCTGCTGGTGCGACGTGGTCGGTCTCCGCTTCTGTGGCGGGTGTCGCGGCCTTTTCCAAATTGCGCGTCATCTACCCCTTGACGCCACGGTCCAAAACGCTGCCCACAGAGGGGGCGGGCCGGGTGGCGACGGCTACGCGAATAGTGTACTCGGCGCTCGAACATTTGCTCGATAAACCCACGGCTTGGGTGGTACGAAGAGTCGCACCGCTAGCCCGGGTCACGAACGACACCGACGTACCCTAGGCCGGCCTCTCGGTTTGCTGCGCAATCGGGCTTAAGGACTGAGCGATGGCAGCGAACTCGACCAGAGCGGCCTCAAGGTCCTCCACGATCTCGGCGGCGAGGATGTCCGGGGACGGCAGATTGTCCATGTCCTCCAGCGACTCGTCCCGTAGCCAGGTGATGTCTAGGTTGAACTTGTCGCGCTGGGCCAACTCCTCATAGGAGAAACTGCGGAACCGCTCGGATTCGACACGCCCGCCCCGCCGGCCAGGTTTGTACGCCTCGATGAAGTCCGCCAGGTCCTCGGACTTCAACTGGTTCTGCTTTAGGGTGAAGTGCTGGTTCGTCCGGAAGTCGTAGATCCACAGCCGACTGGTCCACGGTGTCTCCGACGCTGGCTTCCGATCGAAGAAGAGGACGTTGGCCTTGACGCCCTGGGCATAGAAGATGCCCGTGGGAAGCCGAAGCAGGGTGTGGACATCGCACTCCTGCAGGAGCTTTCGGCGAACCGTCTCCCCCGCACCGCCTTCGAACAGGACGTTGTCCGGCACAACCACGGCCGCCGAGCCGTTGATCTTGAGCAGGGTCTTGACGTGCTGGACGAAGTTCAGCTGCTTGTTCGACGTCGTCGCCCAAAAGTCGTCTCGGACGATCGCCAGGTCATCGCGCTCGCCCTCGCCGTCGGCGTTGATGATTGTGATGGACGACTTTTTCCCGAAGGGCGGGTTCGTTAGGACCATGTCGAAGCGGACTCCGGGGTCCCCCTTAAGCGCGTCGTCCACTCGGATAGGACTGTCCGATGAGGGGCTGCCGATTCCGTGAAGGAGGAAGTTCATCGCGCAGAGCCGGGCGGTGTTGTCGACGAGCTCCCAGCCGTGCAGGGAATCGAATCGGAGGTGCCGCTTCTGGTCGGGGTCGAGGAGAAAGTGGGCGATGATGTAGGCCTGCGCCGCGAGCAGGAAGCCGCCGGTGCCGCAGGCGGGATCGCAGATCGTCATGCCTGGTTGGGGCTGCATGACCTCGACGATCACCTTGATCAGCGCTCTCGGGGTGAAGTACTGACCCGCGCCGGACTTTAGGTCTTCGGCGTTCTTCTGGAGCAGGCCCTCATAGGCGTCGCCCTTGACATCGGCGTCGAGGATCATCCAAGACTCCTGGCCGATGAGGTCGACAATCAGCCGGCGGAGCTTGGCCGGGTCCTGAATTCTGTTCTGTGCCTTCCGGAAGACGACGCCCAGCATGCCGGGGTGCTTGCCCAGCTCGTCCAGGATGTGGCGGTAGTGGACCTCCAGCTCATCGCCATCCCTGTCCAGGAGCGACTGCCAGTCCAACCCCGCAGGAATGATCGGCTCCCTGGCGAACGGCGGTTTTGTCTGCTCATCTGCCATCTTGAGGAACAGCAGATAGGTGAGCTGCTCCAAGTAGTCGCCGTAGGAAAGTCCGTCGTCTCGGAGGAGGTTGCAGTAATTCCACAGTTTCGTGACGACTTGATTCGGGGTCATGCGGGCGCTCCTTCAAGGACGGTGATAGACACCGAAGTATCCTGGTGCCATTCACCGGCCAAGGGAAGAGTGCCTGTAAAGGGGGCGGCGAGCACGCCACGACGGACAGCGTGGGACCGCTGCACTGCGGTCGCAATCGCTGCTTGTAAGCGTGCTGCTCGGGCTCGCTGTTCTTGGACATCGGTCACGAGCCTCATCTGCTCGTCAAGCGGCGGTAAGGCCAATTCGAAGGACCGCACCTTTGCCGCGTTGAGGACGTAGAGCCCGCTCGTTGAACTGGCAAGATTGGCGACCTTTCGAGCGGTGGCGCGAGTGTTCCAGAGTACTTCTAGGAATGACGGAAGGAGCACACGCGGGTTTGGCCGAACGCGAATGATGTGGTTCTGGTGGACACACTCGGCCATTTCACCGTTCCAGAGCGCGCCGCGCCCGATCTCATTGCGACTTCCGTTTCCCTCGACAACCAGTAGATCACCGACCATGAGTCTGAACGTGTCAAGCTCTCCAGCAAACAGCTCCATCTGCTGGACATCGGACAAATCAAGACGGCCGCGTAACACGTTCGCGACGCGGAGATATGGTCGAGCCGCCGCTGTGACTGGCCGCCGCTTGGGTTGTTTCTGAATTCCGCTTCTCACGTCCGCGACCTCGCCCAGCTTCACCACACGCCACCCTTCTGCATCAATGGGAGCCACACAGGGAGCCGCGATCAGATCGACAGCGCGAGCGAGGCGAAGTTCTGCTGATGACAAAGACCGCTCGGCTGCGTCGATGCGGGAGAACTGCTCCTCGATGGCCCCCACGATCCTTCGCTGCTCGTCGAGGGGTGGTATCGGAATCGGGAGGTCGCGAAGGGCCTCCTGGGGAAGATGATCGATCGTCGTGCCAGTGACGTATGTCGAGAAGTAATGCCTAGACGCGTACAAAACCAAAAGCCAATAGAGATAGTTAGATGTGACGCGTGGGCCGGATCTGACGCGATGGAGCGCCTTCTGGTAATAGCATTCGCTTAGCTCGCCTTTCCAAATAGCTGCCCTGCCGACTTCGCCACCTTCACATACGAGGAGGTCGCCTGGCCATATGCGATATCGGTCAAGCTCCGACTCGTCCAAATCGATGCGCAGAACGCTTGTCAGGTCGAAATGTCCCCACTGTATGTTTTGGTTTCTTAGATACGGCTTCGACCTGGTGGTTGGCCTCGTCTTTGTCGAAAGCATCTTGCCTAGGCGAGTTTCTGCCACGTCGCCGAAACGCGCCACATCCCAATGACGTGGAATGGCCGCGAGGAACGCTTCGAGGCGAGGGTCACGGATTCCAAGCCGCGCAATCACGCCGCGAGAGCCTCCGTCAGCTCCTCCAGCAGCGGGTTGAACTTGTCTCCGAAAACCGCG
>CAZCCS010000171.1:6270-6571 GCA_964497005.1 uncultured Acidimicrobiaceae bacterium
GAATGCCTTGCCTAGCCCGCCGTGCTGGAGGAACGGCGCGTAGTCAAAGTCGTCGGGCGTGATCGCAAGGGAGGCCGCGATGTGGTCCTTGATGAGGCCGAGCCAGATCAGCTGCTCTGCCGTGAACTCGGCTCCTGTCTGGCTCTGCTGAGCCAACCAGTTCTCGAAGCGCGCCTCGACTTGGTCCTTGAAGGGCACGAGCTGAGCTTCCTGCTCAAGCGCGAACCGCACCAGCGAAACAATGTCCGTCATCATCCGACCACCTGATCCGCGGACCTTCGATTTATCGAGCTGCTCGTAG
>CAZCCS010000172.1:0-6523 GCA_964497005.1 uncultured Acidimicrobiaceae bacterium
ACCTTGATCACGTTCCAGCCCGCGCCGCGGAAGATGGCCTCCAGCTCCTGGATGATCTTGCCGTTTCCCCGCACCGGGCCGTCGAGGCGTTGGAGGTTGCAGTTGACGACAAAGATGAGGTTGTCGAGTTGTTCGCGCCCTGCCAGAGATAGCGCTCCGAGGGTCTCGGGTTCGTCGCACTCGCCGTCGCCGAGGAAGCACCACACCCGGCTCGCCGAGGTGTCAGCGATCCGGCGATTTTGGAGGTAGCGGTTGAAGTGCGCCTGGTAGATAGCGTTGAGCGGACCGAGGCCCATCGAAACGGTCGGGAACTCCCAGAACTCGGGCATCAGCCGGGGGTGCGGATAAGAGGACAACCCTCCCGGGCCCGGAGAGCCGTCGGGGCCGGGGCGCTCTCCCTGTAGCTCCATCCTGAAGAACTTGAGCTGGTCCTCGCTGAGCCTCCCCTCGAGGAACGCCCGGGCGTAGATCCCCGGCGCGGCGTGGCCCTGGAAGAACACCTGGTCGCCCGGCTGTCCGTTCGCCTTGCCCCGGAAGAAGTGGTTGAACCCGACCTCGTAGAGGCTCGCAGAGGACGCGTAGGTCGCGAGGTGGCCGCCGATGCCCTCGGCGGCGTGGTTGGCCCGAACCACCATGATCGCCGCGTTCCAGCGGATGTACGCGCGGACCCGTCGCTCGGTGTGCTCGTCTCCCGGGAACCACGGCTCGAGGTCGGAGGGGATCGTGTTCACGTAGGGGGACGAAACCGTCGCCGGGAAACCGACCTGGTTCTCCCTCGCCCGCTCGAGCAGCTTCATCAGCAGGAACCGGGCCCTTGTCTTGCCTCTTGAGTCCAGGACCGCATCGAACGAGTCGACCCATTCGGCGGTCTCGTCTGGGTCGAGATCGGGGAGGTGGTGCGAGAAACCGTCGAAAATCACCCCTCCATCGTCGCGCCGATCCAGCCGCGACCGGCACACCGAGCGCTCGGGCGGGTTGGGGCCCCGCCCGGGGTCGATTAACCGGGCATGCTGGACGGGTGAGTACATCGAGCGGACAAGGACCGGAGCGGACGATCGTTTACACGGACGGGGCCTGCTCGGGGAACCCCGGGCCGGGCGGCTGGGCGTGGGCGGTGCCCGAGGGCCCGTACCGGTCCGGCCCCGCCGCCCGGACCACGAACCAGCGGATGGAGATCCAGGCGGTCCTCGAAGCCGTGCGAACCCTAGAGGGGCCGCTGGAGATCGTCAGCGACTCGACCTACGTGGTCAACTGCTTCCGGGACGGCTGGTGGCGGGGATGGCTGGCGAGAGGATGGCTGAACAGTCAGAAGAAACCGGTCGCCAACCGGGACCTGTGGGAGCCGCTCATCGATGAGTACCGCGCCGACATGGGCCGCCTGACATTCCGTTGGGTGAAGGGTCATGGCGGCGACCCCTACAACGACCTCGTCGACCGCCTGGCAGTCGAGGCCGCCCTCGCTCAGGCGGGACGCAGTGGCGAGGGAACCCCTCAGCCTCCCGGGCTGGCCGGCTACCTCGCCCGCCAGGAGTTCACCTGACTCAGGCTCTAGCAGTACGCGACACCAGAGCCGACAGCCGGTTGATCTCTTTTATACCGAACCATCTGGCCAGTATGAGATAGGCCGTCCCCGCTACCCCCAGCTGAACGATGAGTCGGGCGACCAGAACCGCGTCGCCACCGTGTGACCGGAACGGAAGACCAACGAGGACAGCCAGACCACCGGCGATGCCGCTCGCCACCAGGACCCGGATAAGGGCGCGAACCGTGTGAGCGCCACCGAGCTTGCCGATTCTGGAACGCAGGTCTACCGCTGCTATCACCGAAGCCACCGTGTAGGGGGCGACCCACGCCAACGCGAGGCCGGGCACCCCGAGCGCCGGCTCGAGGGCGACGGCCAGGACGACGGTCATCAGGTTCTCCGACGCGTAGATCCAGAACATGGTGCGGGTGTCCTGCATCGCCTGGTAGACCCGCATGAGGAGGAAGAACGCGCTGAAGCCCGGGAGGCCTACTGCGAAAAGCGCCAGGCTGGAAGCGACCAGGTGCGCCCCGGATGCGGTGACCCGGCCGTGGTACACGGCTAGGTCGATGAACGGCTGCGCGACGATCGCGTAGAGAATGCCGGCGGGGATAACCACGGCCAGCGTGATTCGCAGTGCGCTCACCACCCGACGCTCGAGCCCACGGCGGTCGCCGGCCGTCCACCGCTCGGCCAGGTCCGGCATGATCGCCGTCGCGACCGAAACCGCCACCAAGGCGTACGGCAGCTGGAAGAACTGGTAGGAGAACTGGTAAGCGGTGACGCCGCCGTCCGTCTTTCCGGCGAGGACCATGACAAGTGCGAGCGAGGCCTGGTTTACCAGCACGACGCCGAGCAACCATGTCGAAAGCCGCAGGACTCTTCGGACTGCGGGATGGGAGGGATCCCAGACGGGCCTCAGGCGGAACCCCGCCCGTCTCACTGCCGGAAGCTGGACCAGCAACTGCGCCGCATACCCGGCGGTGGTTCCCAGTCCCAGAATGAGGATCGCACGCTGGTCGTGAGCAAACCGGGTCAACACCGTGCTGGGGGCGCCGGCTTTGTTGTTGAGTACCGCCGAGGCGATGAACTTGGCGGCGAGCAGCGCGGCGATGGCGATGAGGTTGTTGACCACGGGCGAAAACGCCGCAACGCCGAAACGCCGACGGGTGTTCAACAGCGCGGTTGTCACCACGATGGCACCCAGGAAAAAGACCTGGGGCGCGAAGAAGTGCAACAGCTTCGTGGCCAACGCCTTCTCTGCGGGCCCGGTGCTGGCGGGATTGAGCACCAGATAGAAGCGGATGATCCACGGGGCGAGCAGCCAGAGGAGCAAGGTCATGGCCGCGAGGGCAACAGTGATTGCCGTGAGTACAGCCGACGCCGCCCGTTGGGATTCTTTTTCGTCGCGCTTGGAGAACTGCTCCACGAAGACCGGGATCAACGTCGCCGAGAGGATCCCTCCCAGCAGAAGGTCGTACACGATGTTGGGAATGCCGTTCGCGTAGTTGTACGCGTCCGAGAGCGTGCCCACGCCGAGCACGTAGCCCACCACCAGGACCCTCAAGAACCCCGTGATTCGTGAGGCCAAGGTGCCGGCTGCCACCAATGCGGTGGCGGTCCCCGTGGAGGTCCTCGCCTGCCGGTTGGATCTGGCCGGACGGGCCGGCGCGGCGACTGCCGGCGGTCTCAACCTGACCCGGGCAGGAACAGGCCCTGGAGGACCGGTGTACTGCGGGGCAGGTCTGGAGCTGATCCGCAGCGGTGCCGGAGGGCCGGCGGCGCGTTGAGCCTCTCTTGCCCGCTGCCTTCTCGCGTCGCGTTCCTCCTCCAGCCGCTCCTGCCGGCGCAGCTCTATCTCACGTTCTCGCTGGCGGAGCTCCGCCCCCCGTCGCCACGAGTCGGCTCGGATCGGCCGCTTCGGCTCGTCGACAGTGTCCTGGTCGTAGAGAGTCCCGGGCCCGGCTCGTCCCGGCGGCGAGGGCGCGTGGGCCTGCTCCTCTCGGTCCTGGTCATAAAGCTCACCCGGGCGGCCCACCGGGCCATGCTTATCTCAGCCGCACCCCGCGTCCAGTATCGTCGCCGCCGGCCGGGCGTAACTCAGCGGTGGTCCTAGTGCCCAGTCGCCGGGGTGGGACGCGCTCGGATACCGTCGTGCAATGCGTTACACAGAGGTGAGCGGCGTCCGTCTGTCGGTCATCGGGCTTGGTACGTGGCAGTTCGGCTCCCCCGAATGGGGATACGGGAAGGACTTTGAGCAGAACGAGGCGTTGCGAATCACCGAGCGCGCCTTGGACTTGGGCATCAATTTGATCGACACGGCGGAGATCTATGGTTTCGGTCGGTCGGAGCGTGCGGTGGCCAAGGCGATCAAGGGCCGGCGCGACCAAGCCTTCATCGCCTCGAAGATCATGCCCGTGTTCCCCTTCGAGCCGGTGATCGGCCAGCGTGCGAGGGCGAGCGCCCGTCGGCTGGGGGTCGACCGGATAGACCTGTACCAGGCGCACTGGCCCAACCCGGTTTTTCCGGCGAGGCCGCTTTTCCAAGGCTTGGCAAGGCTGCAGAGAGAGGGTCTGATCACCCACGTCGGCGTGAGCAATTACTCGCTGGGGCGCTGGAAGGCAGCTGAGGAGGCGCTCGGTGGCCCGGTGCTGTCCAACCAGGTGCAGTACAGCCTGGTGGACCGTCGTCCAGAGGAGGAGCTCCTCCCGTGGGCCCAGGCGAACGATCGCTTGATCATCGCCTACAGCCCGCTGGCCCAAGGCCTTTTGTCCGGTAGGTACGACCGGGACCACCGCCCTAGCGGCGTGCGGGCAATGCGGCCCCTTTTCCTGCCCGCGAACCTCGACGGGGCACGCGACTTGATCGACACCCTCCGCGCGGTGGCCGAGTCGCACGGCGCCACCCCATCCCAGGTGTCCCTCGCCTGGCTAATTCGCCAGCCCAACGTCGTCGCCATTCCGGGCGCGTCGAGCGTCGCTCAGCTCGAGTCGAATGTCGCGGCGGCAGATCTGGAGCTGACCGACGAGGAAGCCGACCGGATCTCCACTGCCAGCAACCGGTTCAAGCCGACCTCGGGATTGCCGGCGGTTCCCGGTCTGATCCGCGCCCGGCTCCCAGTCTGAGCCGCACCGAGTTGAACCCGACGGAAACCGGCCCGCCGGAATCTCATCCCGACGAAAACGATTCGAGGACCGCCGCCCTTTCGCCGCTCGACGGGCGCTACGCGCCCCAGGTGGAGGCTTACGCCAGGTCCTTCTCGGAAGAGGCTTTGCTCCGCCAGCGCTTCGCCGTCGAGGTGGAATGGTTCCTCGCCCTCGCGGCCGAGCCGGACATACCCGAGCTTCCTCCGGTTTCCGCCGAGCGAGCGGAGATGCTGCGCGGCTGGGTGTCCGACTTCGGTCCTGCCGACGTCAGCCGGATAAAAGAGATCGAAAGCCGGATCAACCACGACGTCAAGGCGGTGGAGTACTACCTCAAAGAGCGGCTCACGGATATCGGTTTTGGAGCCGAGGCCGAGTTCGTCCACTTCGGGTGTACGTCCGAAGACATCAACAACCTCGCCCACGCCCTGATGCTCCGCCACGGCCTCGAGACGGCGTGGCTCCCCGACGCCGAGGAGCTCGTTGACGACGTTTGGGCGATGGCGGAGACGACCGCCGCGCTGCCGATGCCGAGCCACACCCACGGTCAACCGGCGACGCCGACGACCCTGGGCAAGGAGCTCGCAGTCTTCGGATACCGATGGGACCGGCAGCTGAAATCCATTCGCGCGTCCGTTCTGCTCGGCAAGTTCAACGGGGCGGTCGGGACCTACGCCGCCCACGCCGTCGCGTATCCCGACGTCGACTGGATCGACCTGTCCAGGAGGTTCGTCGAAGGCTTCGGATTCGGCTGGAATCCGCTCACCACGCAGATCGAGCCGCACGACTCCCTCGCCGAGGTCTTCCAAGGGATCGTCAGGTTCAACTCGATCCTCCTCGACTTCTGCCGCGACATGTGGGAGTACATCAGTCGCGGTTACCTCGAGCAGCGGCCCGTCGCCGGCGAGGTCGGATCCTCGACGATGCCGCACAAAGTGAACCCGATCGATTTCGAGAATGCGGAGGCCAACGTCGGCATCTCGTCCGCGCTCCTCGGGCACCTCGCGTCGAAACTGGCGGTGTCCCGGATGCAAAGGGACCTCTCCGATTCCTCAGCGATCCGCAACATGGGTACCGCGGTCGGACATTCGGGATTGGCGTTGCGCACAGCGAGACGGGGACTTTCGCGAGTATCGCCCTCCGCCGACACCATGGCCGGCGAACTCGCCGAGCAGTGGGAGGTGCTCGCCGAGCCGATACAGACGGTCATGCGCCGGTATGGGATGCCCGAACCGTACGAACGGCTGAAGTCCCTGACCCGTGGTGTCCGCGTGACCGCCGAGGAGGTGAGGGCGTTCGTCAAGTCCCTGGGGCTTCCGCCCGAGGCCGAGCAGCGGCTCCTGGAGCTCACCCCGGCGACCTACACCGGGCTCGCCAGCGACCTCGTGACGCTCGGACGCCAGATGACCGCCGAGGAGGAGGAGCAGTGACGGTCCTAGTCGACGAGATCGGACGGGAGGACGAGGCCTTCAAGGTCGAGCACCGAGGGATCGACTACATACCCGAAGCGGACCGATGGGCGACGCCCCGCGATCTGTTCGGCATGTGGGCCGGGGCGAGCGTGCAGTTCGAATACCTGGTCTACGGCGCGGTTCTGATGACCTTTGGCTTCACGTTTGGCCAAGCCGTGGTGCTGATCCTCGTCGGGAACCTTTCCTACCTGCTGCTTGGGGTCTGCAGCCTTCAGGGCCCCCAAGCCGGGACGACGGCGTTCATGATCAATCGGGCCCCTTTCGGCCCCAACGGATCGCGCGTCATAGCTCTCTTCAACTGGCTGACCCAGGTGGGCTTCGAGGCGGAGGGCCTGATCCTGATCGTCTTCGGCGGAATCGCTCTCGCCACCAAGGCTGGTTACCAC
>CAZCCS010000173.1:0-6498 GCA_964497005.1 uncultured Acidimicrobiaceae bacterium
ACCGGCCACGGGCTGATCGCGTCCTCGTACGGTTCCCACCGCCCTGAAGCAGCTTTCAGCCCGATCATGAACATGCGCTCGAGACCCGAGCAGGCGTCGGCCGCCGGCTCGGCAACTTCGCTCCGGACGACCGAGCTGAACAACGCCTTCGACTGGGAGTCGGTGACGACATAGGCCACCTCGTCTGGCGAAAGATGCGAGTTGACGAGGGTGTAGTAGACGCCGATGCGTTCTGCGGCCGCCTGGATCTCGAGCATCTCGGGGTTGTTCTCGCTGAACACCGAGATGTGGTCACCGCGTCGAAGGCCCGCATCACGCAGAAGGTGGGCGACCTGGTTGGCTCGGTCCTCGTACTCCTTGAACGTCACCGTCCTGCCCGAGGTCGCCATCACGACGGCGGGTCGATCCGGGTGCTCTCTGGCGTGGCGGCGTGCGTACAAGTTTCCCCCGTTCGTTCCAGTCGGCCAAGAGTACCCAAGTCCGTCCGGCTGCCCCCTAGCCCTAACATCTCCCCGTCATGACCGCAGTCTCCTCCCCGACGGTACCGGAGTTCCCCGTCCTGCAGACCTCTGCCGACCCGACGTCGGACGCCTTCAAGCGAAACGCTGAATCTCACCACGAATTGGTCGCGGACCTGCGCGAGAAGCTGCAACAGGCCGCGTTGGGAGGACCTGAGTCGGCTAGGGAAAGGCACACCGGCAGAGGCAAGCTGCTTCCAAGGGAACGGGTCGACCATCTCTTGGATCCCGGCTCGCCGTTCCTGGAACTGTCGTCCCTCGCGGCGTTCGGCATGTACGACGGCGATTCACCGGGCGCCGGGATCATCACCGGGGTCGGGATGGTGTCGGGCAGACGGTGCATCACCGTCGCCAACGACCCGACGGTCAAGGGCGGCACCTACTACCCGATGACGGTGAAGAAGCATCTCCGGGCGCAGGAGATCGCTGCCCAAAACCGTCTTCCGTGCATTTACCTGGTCGACTCTGGCGGAGCGTTCCTTCCGGCGCAGGACGACGTGTTTCCGGACCGCGACCACTTCGGCCGGATTTTCTACAACCAGGCCAACCTGTCGGCTTCGGGAGTTCCTCAGATAGCCGCGGTCCTGGGCTCTTCGACCGCAGGAGGTGCCTACGTTCCGGCTATGAGCGACGAGACCGTGATCGTCGCCAACCAAGGGACCATCTTCCTCGGGGGACCACCGTTGGTCAAAGCGGCGACGGGGGAAATCGTCAGCGCAGAGGACCTAGGTGGCGGTGACCTCCACTCCCGCCGTTCGGGGGTGACCGACCATCTCGCGACCGATGAGCGCCAAGCCCTGGCGATGGTGCGCGCGATCGTCGCGACAGTCGGTCCCCCGCCGGCGGCCCCGTGGGAGGTGAAGAACCCCGAGGAGCCGTTGGTGGAACCGGCCGAACTGTACGGCGTGGTTCCGACCGACTCCCGAACTCCTTATGACGTGCGTGAAGTCGTGTCCAGGATCGTTGACGGGAGCCGATTCCTCGAGTTCAAGGCCGAGTACGGGACGACCCTCGTCACGGGCTTCGCTCACATCTGGGGGCATCCCGTCGGTGTGATCGCGAACAACGGCGTGCTCTTCAGCGAGTCAGCCCTGAAAGGCACCCACTTCATCGAGCTGTGCGACCAGCGTTCGATACCACTCGTCTTTCTGCAGAACATCAGCGGGTTCATGGTTGGCCGCGACTACGAGGCAGGGGGCATCGCCAAGCACGGAGCCAAGATGGTGACTGCCGTCGCGTGCGCGAGGGTTCCGAAATTCACGGTGATCATCGGCGGCAGTTTCGGCGCAGGGAACTATTCGATGTGCGGGCGCGCATACTCCCCTCGTTTTCTCTGGATGTGGCCGAACGCGCGCATATCGGTGATGGGCGGCGAGCAAGCGGCTTCCGTGCTTGCCACCGTCGCCGACCGGGACGGGACCTGGTCGGATGAGCAGACAGAGGAATTCAAAGCCCCCATCCGGCAGCAGTACGAACGGCAGGGACACCCGTACTACTCGACGGCGCGGCTTTGGGACGACGGGGTGATCGATCCGCTCGACACCAGGCGGGTGCTCGGGTTGGCTCTGTCTGCCGCAGGCGACGCTCCGCTCGGGCCGATCCGCTACGGCGTGTTCAGGATGTGACGGTGTTCCGAGCCGTAGCTGTAGCAAACCGCGGCGAGATAGCGGTACGCGTGATGCGAACCCTTCGCTCCATGGGGATCCGTTCCGTCGCCATGTACACCGATCCGGACCGTGATGCCCTCCACGTTCGCGTAGCCGACGAGGCGGTCCATATCGGGGGTCCTCACGCGTACCTGGACGTCGATGCCGTTGTGGCCGCGGCGGCCAGGGCGGGCGCCGATGCGTTACACCCGGGATACGGGTTCTTGTCGGAGAACCCGTCGTTGGCGGAGGCATGCGAAAGCGCGGGGATCACGTTCGTGGGTCCGCCGGCAGCCGCCATCCGGGCGATGGGCGACAAGATAAACGCCAAGCAGCTCGTATCCGCTGCCGGGGTCCCGGTCGTGCCAGGGAGGGACGGGCGCGCTCTCGACGACGCCGCACTCCGGCTCGCAGCTATCGAGGTGGGCCTACCGGTGATGATCAAACCCTCCGCCGGCGGCGGAGGGAAAGGTATGCACAGAGTCGACCGCGAAGTGGATCTGCTCGATGCAATCACGACGGCCAAACGCGAAGCCGTCGCGGCGTTCGGCGATGGCACCTTGCTGGTCGAGCGGTTCGTGGACCGGCCGCGCCACATCGAGATCCAGGTGCTCGCCGACTCACACGGACAAGTGGTAGCCCTCGGCGAGCGGGAATGCAGCCTCCAGCGGCGGCATCAGAAGATCGTCGAGGAATCCCCGTCTCCCTTGCTCCGCTCTGACGTCCGGGCGGCAATGGAGTCCGCCGCCGTCTCCGCGGCCAAAGCTTGCGGTTATGTCAACGCCGGCACGGTGGAGTTCATCGTGTCCGCCGACCGTCCCGACGAGTTCTTCTTCATGGAGATGAACACCCGACTCCAGGTCGAGCACCCAGTCACCGAGATGGTGCGCGGCATTGACCTGGTGGAGTGGCAGATCCGCGTGGCGGCAGGCGACCGGCTCCCCTGGGCGGACCAGGCGGCGGTGCCGCCGGCCAGGGGACACGCCGTCGAAGCTCGGGTGTACGCCGAGGACCCCGGTCGGGGTTTCCTGCCGGCGACCGGCACGGTGCGGATCTACCGGGAGCCGTCGGCGCCGGGGGTCAGAGTCGACTCCGGTGTTTTCACGTCCGCCATCGTCGGCACCGCCTACGACCCGATGTTGGCCAAGGTGATCGCGTGGGCTCCGAACCGGCAGGAGGCTCTGGCGAGGCTCCGCGCGGCGCTGAACAAGACGGCGATCGTCGGCGTGGCCAACAACATCGGCTTCTTGCGCCGGCTGCTCGACGAACCGCGGGTCGTCGCCGGCGATCTCGACACCGATCTGGTCGATGAGGTTCACGAGTCGATCTCTCGTCCGTCTGGTGGCCGTTGGGTGGTGGCCGCGGCGGCGCTCATGTCAGAGCTTCTCGGTGCTCCGGCCGTCCCGGGGCCGTGGGAGGTGCGCGACGGCTGGAGGCTGGCCGGGCCGTCTCCCCGGGTCTCGCGCTGGAAGCTGAACGACGAGACGGTGGAGGTTTCGCTCTCCGGCACTCCCGGAGTTGCAACCACGGTCGCGTGGGACGGTGGCGGCCCGCTTCGGGCACACGCCCGGGTGGAGGGAGACCGGATGTCCCTCGAGCTCGGCGATGAGCTGAGGGATGTCATCTTCGCCGCGGACGACGACCGCATCTGGCTGTCGCACGACGGGGACTCCTGGGAGCTTTCCCTCGAGCGCGAGACGGTCAACCATGCCGGTCCGGCCGGCACTGGCGCCGGGCCGGTGATCAGCCCGATGCCGGGTACGGTGCTTGCGGTGCACGTGACGACGGGCGACATGGTGACCGTGGGTCAGCCTCTGGTGACGGTTGAGGCGATGAAGATGGAGCACGTCGTGGCGGCGGGGATCGACGGGAGGGTGGCGAAGGTGCTGGTGTCGGCCGGCGATCCGGTGTCGCTCGGACAGCCGCTGGCCGAGGTGGCGGCCGAGCGGGTCGAGGAACCTTCGTGACCGTCCGCCGTCCCGCTGTGCATTCGCGGGCGGGTTTGCCAAAGGCTGTGGAGGTCTATGAAGTGGGCCCGCGCGACGGCCTGCAGAACGAGGCAACCATCCTTCCGGTTGAAACCAAAGCCGAGTTCATCGAGCGTCTGGCGGCCAGCGGGCTCTCCGTCATCGAAGCAACGAGCTTCGTGTCACCGAAATGGGTACCGCAGCTCGGGGATGCCGACGCTCTGTTCCCGATGCTGCCGCATCGTCCCGGGTTGCGGTTCCCGGTGCTCGTTCCCAACATCAGCGGTCTCGAGCGGGCGGTCGCAGCCGGCGCGACCGAAGTCGCCGTATTCGCGAGCGCTACCGAGAGCTTCGCCGAACGAAACCTGAACCGGAGCGTTGACGAGGCGCTCAACATGTTCGCTCCCGTCGTCGACGCGGCACATTCGAACGGGATGTGGGTGCGAGGCTACGTGTCAATGTGCTTCGGCGATCCCTGGGAAGGCGACGTCGCGCCGGCGCAAGTGGTCGGTGTGTGCGCACGCCTCATAGAGATGGGATGCGAGGAACTGAGCATCGGAGACACCATCGGAGTGGCGACTCCAGGTCACGTTCTGGAACTTCTCGGGTCGCTCGACTCCGCCGGCATAGAGCCGGCGCAGCTGGCGGTGCATTTTCACGACACTTACGGTCAAGCGTTGGCGAACACGCTCGCCGCGCTCGAAGCGGGGGTTACGACGATCGACGCGTCGGCCGGTGGCCTCGGGGGGTGTCCATACGCAAAGAGCGCGACCGGCAACCTGGCGACCGAAGATCTGGTGTGGATGCTCGACGGCCTCGGTATCGAAACCGGAATCGACCTCAACGCGCTGGTAACGACCAGCAATTGGATGGCGGAGCGGCTCGGCAGATCGAGCCCATCGAGTGTCGTCAGGGCTCTCGCCTCGCCGAACGCGTCTGAAACGGAGGACCCCGGCGTTGGAACTGTCAGCTGAGCACGAAGATCTCCGCGCCACAGTCGAGCGCTTTGCCCGCACCGAGGTGGCACCCGTCATCGGGGACTACTACGAGAAGGGGGAATTCCCCTACAAGCTCATCGCTCGAATGGGCGAGATGGGTTTGTTCGGTCTGCCGCTTCCGGAGGAGTACGGCGGCATGGGTGGCGACTATCTGGCCTTCTGCCTGGCCCTCGAAGAGCTGGCACGGGTCGACTCGTCGGTGGCGATCACCCTGGAGGCCGCGGTCGGGCTGGGAGCGATGCCGATCTACCGCTACGGCAACGAGGAGCAGAAGCAGAAATGGCTGCCCGATCTCTGCGCCGGCACGGCCCTGGCGGCGTTTGGGCTAACCGAGCCGGGCGGCGGCACTGACGCTCGTGGTGCGCGCACGACCGCGCGACTCGAAGACGGCGAGTGGGTGATAAACGGGACCAAAGCTTTCATCACCAACTCGGGAACGGACATCACATCATTGGTGACGGTCACCGCGGTGACGGGCAGGAGTGAGGGAGGCAAGCCCGAGATCTCCTCGATCCTGGTCCCCTCCGGAACTCCTGGTTTCACCGTGTCGAAGAAGTACTCGAAGGTGGGTTGGTCGGCGTCGGACACGCGGGAGCTGTCTTTTTCGGACTGCCGGGTGCCGGAGTCGAACCTTCTCGGCCGGCAGGGCCGCGGTTACGCCCAGTTTCTCGAAACACTCGATGAGGGGCGGATCGCGATCTCGGCGCTGTCAGTCGGGCTGGCCCAGGGCTGCGTCGACGAATGCCTCCGTTACGTGGATGAGAGGGAGGCCTTCGGGCACAAGATCTCCGAGTACCAGGTCCTTCAGTTCAAGATCGCCGACATGGAGACCCGCACCCACGTCGCCCGCCTCGCTTACCGCGACGCCGCGCAGCTGCTGATGTCGGGCCGGCCGTTCAAGAAGGAAGCTGCGATCGCCAAGTTGTTCAGCTCCGACGCCGCGATGGTGAACGCCCGCGAAGCGACACAGATATTCGGCGGCTACGGATTCATGAACGAAACGCCAGTGGGTCGCTTCTACCGCGACGCCAAGATCCTCGAGATCGGCGAGGGCACGTCCGAGGTGCAACGCATGCTGATCGCACGAGAGCTGGGGTTGCCGGCGAGGCCGTAGGGCGGCGCGGCCATTTGGTGGAGAGGCCATTTGGTTGGGCAGGACCCGGCCGCGCCTGGCTCGTCTCGCCGGCGCCGCCGCGGCCCCCACGACACTTTCGTAACAATCGATTTTCGGGCGCGGGCGATCGCGTTACGAAATCGCGCTATGCGAGCAGTTTCGTAACTTTTTTGCCTTCGGCTGAAGAAGCAGAGTTACGAAAGTGCTCCCCCTCGACCCGCCCGGAAAGGGGCCGCCGGCGAAAGAGGCCGCCGC
>CAZCCS010000174.1:0-5167 GCA_964497005.1 uncultured Acidimicrobiaceae bacterium
ACCGATCCGCCGTTTGGGGGCAACGTTTTCTATGCCGACCTAGCCGACTTCTTCCGGCGAGTGCTCGAGGACAGCACGGCCCGTGGAACCTACGTGATCGGCAACGGCCTGAACCCGACAGTCGCCGAGCTCACCGAAGCGGCCGCCGTCGCGGCCGGCGCGCCCGGCGCCGCATCTGGTTCCGAAGCTGAGGCCCGCTCACGCTTCGGTGACTACTTCGCCGAGGTGCTCCTCCTCGACCAGGCCACGCAAGCCTCCAAAGCCCGCGCCGAGCTGGGCTGGGCCCCCACCCATCCCGGGCTGGTCGACGAGTTCCGCACCGGCAGCTACCGGAAGGAACTGTGATGTCGACGATCGCCAAGCACTGGATCGACGGCGAATGGATCGGATCGGTCCAGATCGCCGAGTCGACCAACCCGGCTACCGGAGAAGGTCTCGGCCGCGTGACCGCCATGTTCGCCTCCGACGAGAACGTGGCAGTGTTCGGCGACTTCCGATACAAGTCACTCTCCCTCGGCCGGACCGTCACCTCCCCATTCGCCATCCTCGTCAAGGTCGTCGACGGCCAGGTCACATACCTGCAGTTCCTCGAGGACACCTACGCCACCGCGGCGAGCTTCCGAAAGGACGGGACCTGGACGGTCCAGACCGAACCCGACATCGCACCCTTCCAGGTCTGACCATGCCAGCGCGGAACAAACTCGCCGACCCGCCCGTGGATATCCGCCGCAGCGCGGCCCGGCACCGGACCAACATCGGCTGGCTCGACGGGCTCCACTCCTTCGACACCGGCATCGACCCCTTCGGCCGCGACACCCACCACGGGCTCCTGATCGTCAACAACCACGACACCATCGCCCCCCAAGGCGGATTCGACACCCACCCCCACCGGGACATGGAAATCGTCACGTGGGTGCTCAGCGGCGCCCTGGTCCACCAGGACTCCGAGGGCAACAACGGTGCCATCTACCCCAACCTGGCCCAACGCATGACCGCCGGCACCGGGATATGGCACTCAGAGAAGAACGACCGGAAAGGAGCCACCGAGCCCGTCGAACTGATCCAGATGTGGGTGGTCCCCGACCAGACCGGCGTCACACCCGGCTACCAACAGCTGGACCTCAACTCATCCGACCTCGACGGCAAGCTGGCCTTAATCGCCTCAGGGATCCCTAAACACCGAGACGACGCGGCGATACGGATCCGGAACCGGTCGGCCGCCCTACACGTCGGGCGGCTCCAGCCCGGCCAAAGCATCACTATCCCCGACGCTCCCTACGTTCACGTCTACCTCGCCCGAGGACGCGCCCAACTCGAAGAAGCCGACACACTCGACATCGGCGACGCGGCAAGGCTCACCGACGCCGGACCGCGCCACCTCCAAGCGACCATGCCCAGCGAAGTACTCGTCTGGGAGATGCACGCCACCCTGTAGCCCCACAGGAGCGGCTGCGGTCGGCGGGTGAATCTGCTTACCGCAGACGGCTGGCCACTCGTATCTGCCGCGCCTTGGGCACTATCATGCCCAACTGGGCACTATTCTGCCCAGGGCACGAGGTGCAGGAACCGTGGATTTGAGCAACCCATCCCAAGCGATATTGCCATCGGTTCGAGGGGCAGTCCTGCGCGCCCTTGCTCAAACCGACGAGCCGTTGAGTGGGCGAGCGGTGGCCTCGATTTCCGGCCCAGATGTGGGTTACCGGCGCGTCAGTCAGGTGCTAGGCGAGCTGGTCGAGGCCGGAGTCGTCCTGCGGGAATCTCATCCGCCTGCGTACCTCTACCGTCTGAACCGGGACCATGTGGCAGCCGAGCCGATTGTGATGCTTGCCGACTTGCGGGCTCGCCTTCTGCGACGGATGTCCGAGGCATCAGCATCTTGGGAGATTCAGCCGGAGGCGATGTGGCTGTTCGGTTCGGCCGCCCTAGGAGACGGAACCACTTCTAGCGATATCGACCTGCTCATCCTCCGTCCGAGGTCCATCGCCGAAGACGACCCTAGCTGGCGGAGACAGCTCGACCACTTCGCCAGCGATGTCACCGCCTGGTCAGGCAACGACTGCCAGATTCTCGAGTACTCCCCTCGTGACCTTGCTTACCTCATAAGTGCCGGAGACCCATTGGTTCGTGAACTACAGAGGGATGCGATCACCATTGCGGGTCGGCCGCCGAGCGAGGCCCTGCGACCAGGTAAACGTCTGAGATGACTTACCTGTCCGACGCCAAGGCCCACCTCGACAAGGCTCGAGAGTTCCTCGAGTCCGCCCGAGACGAGTACGACTTCGACCGGTACAACGCCACGGTGTCTGCGGCGGTCATCTCTGGAATCAACAGCAAAGACGCCATCTGCCTGAAGATAACGAGAGAGACCAACAAGAGCGAGAATCACAACGAGGCCGTCCGGGAACTCGCCAAATCTGGCCCCGACGGTAAGTCTCTCGAGGCGACTTTCCGGCGGCTCCTGGTTTTGAAGCCAAAGTCCCAATACCAAGCCACGCCGATCTCCGCTGCCAGTGAACGCGACGCGGTCAACTGGGCTCAGAAGATGTACGACAAGGCTGTCGTAGTCGTCAGCCGTCCTGGATAACGGTCGTCCCAACCGCGATTAGTGACGTTCCCCCTCAATAAACCAGTCATTGCATGTCCGGCACCAGAAACGGCAAGGGATACAAACACGCTGGTCGCCTCCGATGATGGCGTATTCAACTTCGGGAACAGCCCCTTCTATGGCAGCCTCGGCGCAAACCCGCTTACCAGCCCGGAAGTCGACCTCTCCCCCTCCGCCAACAACGGGTACTACCTAGTCGACCGTGCCAGGCAGGTCTTCGCCTTCGGACCCGGGGTCAAGAACTTAGGCAGCGCGTAACTGAAAACACAACCGAGTTCTGCTCGCCGTGGTCCGGCCGGCACGTTCTGCTCGAACTGTCCCCAGATCGTCCGAAGCGGCTTCCGGGTGAGTGCGAAAACCGCTTCTGATCAGGCGTGGTGGGCTTCGTGGCGAGGGCCCGCCAGCGCTACCCGGCCAGCTTCAGGAGCTCGGCCATGCCGTCTTCGATACCTGTCGCCAGGACGTCGATGTCGGGCGCGCTGTCGTAATCGCCGGTGATTCCGAAGTTGACTTGGCCGTCGTACGAGAAGATCGCGACGCCGATGCGTACCTGCCCCGCCAGCGGCACGTACGGGTAAGCCGCGACCATGCGTCGCCCGACGACATACAGCGGGAGCTGCGGCCCGGGCACGTTGGTCGTCACGGTGTTCACGTTGCGCTGCGCGGCCCGGCTCGCCAGGCGGGTGCCGAGGGCGAGCACCATGGGCGGCGCGAATCCACCCAGGGACGTCATCGCCTCCGCCGCCAACGCCTGGTTGGATTCCTTCAGATGCGCCATCTGCGCTGTGATCGCATGCAAGCGCTCGACCGGATCCACAACCTGCACGGGAAGCTCGGCGAACATCGCCGACACCTTGTTCTCATAGGTGCCGTCACCAACCGCCATGCCGCTGGCATCGCGCGCCCGGACCGATACTGGCACCAGGGTCCGCAGCACGCGGTCAACGGACTCACCCCGGGAAAGGAGCAGGTCGCGGAAGCCGCGGGTTATGGAAGCGAGAACGACGTCGTTGAAGGACCCGCCGAGGGCCTTCCGGACCAGCTTGATGTCACGTACTGTCGTCGAAGCCCAGATCCACCGGCGGTGCGGTCCGATCGGTCCGTTCAGACTGGACACGGGCGTCGGCGCGATCAGACCACGCATATTGGCAACACCCCGCGCTACTTCTCCGATCTGGCGCGCCGCCTGGCGCGGGACGCGCGTACTCGCGCGCACGGCACGGAACTGCTCGTAGGGACTTCGGACCATGTCAACGACTGCTTGCCTTGCGAGATCGCGTGACGAAGGTGCGGGCTCGGGCATCCAGTCGTCCGGAAGAGGAGTGGAAGGCTCCGGCGAAGTGTCCATAATCACCGACAGCAGATCGGTACCTGAGACGCCGTCCACCATGGCGTGGTGGGTTTTGGACAGCATCGCCCAGCGCCCGTCCTCGAGGCCCTCGACGATCCACATCTCCCAAAGCGGCTTGTTCCGGTCGAGCTGCTGCGCCATCACCCGGCCCACCAACTTGCGCAGGGCGCCCTCGCCACCAGGCGCGGGCAGGGCGGTGTGCCGAACGTGATACTCGATGTTGAAATGCGGATCGTCGACCCAGACCGGCCGCCCGAGATCCAGGGGAACGAACTGGACGACCTGCCGGTAACGGCGGACGAGCGGCAACTTGCCCGCGACCATTGCGACCACCTCGTCGTATGCGGGCGGCGGTCCCTCGAAGATGGCGACTGACGCGATATGCATGTGGCTGACGCTGTCCTCGACGTGCAGGAAGGACGCGTCCATGGGGCTGAGCCGGTCGACGGTCATAGCTCGGCCAAGCCTACCGACCAACCGCGATGCGGCGAAGCGTCGAGGGACCGCTGGGCGAGTTCGGCAACGACGCGGCCCAGGTCGCTGACCGGAGCCTTCACATCGCAAAACGGATCGTCGGTTAGTTAGCCAAAAACGCCGGCGCCAGCTCGATGACGTGGTGTGGGATCCCGGATACCGCCTCTGCCCCCCCAGCTCCACGCACCACAAGCTGGCCCAAGCCGACATCCACCAAAGCTTCCGGCCCGTCATCCACCAACGCGGCACCAAACCATTCTCCGGCGACGCCCTACTCCTCGACGGCCAGCTCTACTCAAACCTCCTGCCCGACGAGCTGCGCGACCTCCCCATGCCACCGCGCGGCGCTTTGCACCTGTTTCGTCACCCCGTTCACCGGAACGCTCACCTGGGCTCGAGAACTTCCTGACGGGACCGTCATCCAACCGACCGGGAACTCCTTCGACATCTTCTTCTGGACCGCCGCGCGCTCGCGCAACGGGTAGATCGTCAAGGCGTAGCCGTTCTACGACAACGCCACGTTTCATAAAAGTCGGAGTACTCTGCCGCGCCACTAGTTGAATAAGAACAAACGGTGTTGTACTAGGGGGCATGGAACAGACCTGGTTCGTCACCGGCTCCTCGCGTGGCCTGGGCCGCGCCCTCACCCGGGCCGCCCTCGATGCCGGCGACCGCGTCGTCGCCACTGCCCGGCGGCCAGCGCAACTCGACGACCTCCTCGCGGAATACGGCGAGCG
>CAZCCS010000174.1:5177-6453 GCA_964497005.1 uncultured Acidimicrobiaceae bacterium
GCTGGACGTCACCGACGCCCAAGCCGCCCGTTCTGCGATCGCGGACGCCTGCCGCCACTTCGGCCGGCTGGACGTCATCGTCAACAACGCCGGTTACGCCAACGTCTCACCCATCGAGACCACCGACGACGAGGACTTCCGCGCTCAGTTCGAGACGAACTTCTGGGGCGTCTACCACGTCTCCAAAGCAGCGATCCCGGTCCTTCGGGAGCAAGGCGGAGGACTCATCATGCAGATCTCATCTGTTGGAGGACGCGTCGGCGGCTCACCCGGGATCGCGTCGTACCAGGCCGCCAAGTTCGCGATCGACGGCTTCAGCCGAGTACTGCGAGCCGAGACCGCGCCGTTCGGCGTGAAGGTCATGGTCGTCGAGCCGAGCGGCTTTCGGACCGACTGGGCCGGCTCGTCGATGACCGTCCACGACATCCCCGAGGCCTACGCCCCGACGGTCGGCGCCATGAACAACCGTGTCCGGCAAAGCGACGATGGACCAGCGGGTGACCCAGCACGCGCGGCCGCGATCCTCGTTCAGGTCGCCAAGCGCCGCGACATCCCCGACCACCTACCCCTCGGCGCGAACGCCGTCGAAATGTCGATTCGACTCGATGAGCAACTCCTCGCCGAGGATCGCAGATGGCGAGACGTGAGCCGCTCCGCCGACTTCAGCGAGCCTTACCCAATAGAATTCCCGGCCGACACGCCGGCGTGATCGGCCATGGTCATGTTGGCCTGCAAGGGCTCGTCGACATTTCGGTCAACCGCCAGCGACCGGTGCGTTGCAATCGACCTTTATCGACCGATCCGGCTGCCGTCCAGATTGACCAGCAGGGCGGCGGCGTGGTCAGCCAGCACCTCGAGAGGCTCGACTTGGGGCGTGTCAACCAGTCGAGGAGTGGTGCTGGCTAGGACGACGGCTCCGATCCTCTCCTTTTGGGCCCAAAGGGGAAGGACGATCAACGCCCTGACCCCGGCCTCTCGAAGGGAGTCCGTGCCCACGAAGCAGTAGTCCGTGGGATCACCGGCCGTGTAACAGGATCGGACCTGCTCAACCAGAGCAGCCAGACCATCGCACTCCTGGTGGGTGAGACGGTCCAGACGCTCGGCCAACCGTCCCTCTGCCGCTATCACCCGGCCGCCTGGTCGCTGCATGATGATGGCTCCCGAGTCGAAGCGCGATGCCCTCATGAGGCAGCCGAGTACCCGTCGGGCCAACCCAGGGCCAGGGCGCAGGCCGGACATCGCCAGTGATGCGCCAGTGACTCTCTCCCAGGTCGCT
>CAZCCS010000175.1:0-6450 GCA_964497005.1 uncultured Acidimicrobiaceae bacterium
GATGGAGTCCGTCACCGAGCCGTTGCTGTCCTGCCGGGGGATCGACATGGCGTACGGTCCCGTGCAGATCCTGTTCGGGGTCGACTTCGAGGTCTATCCCGGCGAGATCGTCGCGTTGCTCGGGACGAACGGAGCCGGCAAGTCCACGCTTCTGAAGGGGATCTGCGGACTGGTCCGGCCCAAGGCCGGCAAGGTGTTCTTCAAGGGCGAAGACATCACGAAGGTGCCCGCAGACATCACCGCCAAGCGCGGCATCTCCCTCATGCCCGGCGGCAAAGGCGTGTTTCCGACGTTGACCGTCGACGAGAACCTTCGCATGGCCGCTTGGTTGATCCGCGATGATCCCGATCGGATCGAGATGTCGAAATCCGACGTACTCGACCTGTTCCCGGTGCTCGCCGAACGGCACACACAGATGGCGGGGAACCTGTCCGGCGGCGAGCAGCAGATGCTCGCGTTGGGGTCGGCTCTGATGACACAGCCGGAGCTGCTGATGATCGACGAGCTGTCCCTCGGCTTGGCGCCGACCATCGTCGGCCAGCTTCTGGAGGTAGTCCAGGAGATCCACGATCGCGGGACCACGATCGTCATCGTCGAGCAGTCGGTCAACGTGGCTCTGAATCTCTCCAAGCGGGCGGTGTTCATGGAGAAGGGCGAGGTTCGCTTCGAGGGTCCCGCGTCGGACCTCCTTGAACGGCCCGACATCCTCCGCTCGGTGTTCATCGCCGGCGCCGCCAGCCAGGACGCCGCCGGGGCGGCTCTGCAAGCCGACGGCCAGAAGGCCCCTGCGCGTCGCGGTCGAGCCGCGTCGAAGAAGCAGGCCGCCGCTGCCGAGAAGGAGTTTCGGATCGCTCCCGACGCGAAGGTGGTCCTGGCTTGCCACGACCTGGTCAAGCGCTTCGGCGGAATCACGGCGGTGGACCACGTGGACCTCGAGCTGCGTCAGGGCGAGATCGTCGGGCTGATCGGCCACAACGGCGCCGGCAAGACCACCCTGATGGACTGCGTGTCGGGGTTCCTTCAGCTTGACGGCGGGCGGGTGATCCTGCGGGGTGTGGACGTGACCGACTGGGCTCCGCACCTTCGCTCGAAGGGCGCAATGGGCCGATCGTTCCAGGACGCCCTGCTCTTCCCGACCTTGACGGTGTTCGAGACGATCGCGCTTGCCCGGGAACGCCATCTGGCCAGCCGCGACATGTTTGCCGCCGCGCTGCAGCTCCCGGCTTCGTTCGAGTCGGAGCTTGCGGTCGCCGCGGTGGTCGCCGATCTGATCGACCTCATGGGGCTCGGGGCGTACCGCCAGAAGCTGACCGGGGAGCTGTCGACCGGGACCCGGCGGATCGTCGACCTTGCGTGCATCCTTGCCCAGGACCCCAAAGTCCTGCTTCTCGACGAGCCGTCCGGCGGTGTGGCGCAGAAGGAGACCGAGGCTCTCGGCCCGCTGCTGCGCCGGATCCAACAGCACACCGGCTGCTCGATCCTGATCATCGAGCACGACATGCCCCTCCTCTCGGGTCTTTGCGACAGGCTGGTCGCGTTGGAGCTCGGAGGGGTGATCGCAGAAGGCACGCCGACAGAAGTGCTGAACCACCCGGCGGTCATCGCGTCCTACCTGGGTACCGACGAGAAGGCGATCGCCCGGTCGGGCTCGGCCCACTGACGCCCGAGGTTCCCTCCAGCGGCCAGCGCCCCGGCTCGGGCAGACGCCTACTGGGTAGAGTTGGTCAACCCTGGTTCCCTAGATCTACCCACCAGTCCCGGCCCCGCCGGCGCCTAAGCAGTTGCCGGCGCCTAAGCAGTTGCCGGCGCCGGCGCCACTGCTTTGCCCCCCGACCCGGTTTGGGCGCTGGCTCGGCGAGGACGTCGGACCATCGTCGACGCGGCGTCGTCGTCGTCGACCGTCATCGCCGCAAAGGTGGCGATGAGGGCGATGATCGATGCCACCAGGAAGGCGGTGTGGTAGGCGCTGAGATTCGGCAGGACTTGCCTGCCAACTGTCTTCACCGGTCCGACCGCGGCGACAACGCTGGTGAGAAGGGCGACGCCTACCGCGCCGCCGAGCTGACGCTGGGCGTTGAAGATGGTCGACGCCCGTCCGGTGTCGGCAGGGGAAATGGTCGCGAAGCCGGCCGCCTGCGAGGGGACAAAGACGTGGGCCATGCCGTACCCGCTCACGAAGAGCAGCAGCCGCAACCACCACAGGTTGGTATGGGCGTCGATCTGAGTCAGGAGGGCGAGCGTTCCGGCCAGGGTCAGCAAACCACCAATCATCACCCGCCTCGGACCGAGCACAGGGTAAAGCAGGCGGGTGACCACCTGAGCTCCGAGCATCACCCCGATCGCCTCGGGGAAGATGCTGAGGCCGGCCTGCAGAGCGGAAAGGCCGAGACCGTCCTGCAAGAACAGCGCCACCAGGAAGAGCAGCCCGAGGAAGGCGGCCGATCCGATTCCGAGCACGGCACAGCAGCTCGCGAACAGCCGGTCGGCGAAGAGGCGAACGTCGATCATCGGATGGGTTGTGCGCAGTTCGACCACGATGGTGGCTGCGAGCAGGACAGCGCCGGCGACGATGGTTCCGATGATCAGCGGTGATCCCCAGCCTCTGAACGGTCCCTCCGACACTCCGTACATCAGCAGCCCAAGACCTGCAGCGGACAGGACGAATCCGGCGATGTCGAAGCGTCCCGGGCTCGCCTCCTCCCGCACCTGTAGGAAGATGAGCCCGAAGAGGAACGCGGCGATCCCGATCGGCAGGTTCACGTAGAAGACCCATCGCCACGACAGCTCGGTGACGAAAATGCCTCCGAGGACCGGGCCGAGCGCCGGGGCGAACGCGGTCGGTATCACGAGGATGCTGGACGCTCTGACCCGTTCAGCCGGGGGGAAGGTTCGGTACAGAAGGGCCATGCCGACCGGGACCATCAGACCCCCGCCGGCTCCTTGCAGGATCCGGAAGAACACCAACTCCCCAAGGCTCGTCGCAGCTCCGCAAAGCGCCGACGCAGCGGTGAAGATCACGATCGAGATCAGAAGTATCCGCTTTGCACCGAAACGGTCGCCCAACCATCCCGAGACGGGGATGAACACGGCAAGGCTCACCAGGTAACCGATCGCCACCGTGTCCACCGAGTCGGGGCGGACGTGGAACTCCCTTCCGAGTGTCGGCAGAGCGACGTTCACGATCGTGGCGTCCATGATGTTCATGAACATGGCGGCCACGAAGACCACGCTCACCGCGATCTTCTGATTCATCTCGCGGACCGGCACGACTAGTGAGGCTACCTAAGCTGTCCCGCCAAACGCGGGTGATTTAGGTGGAGATCATCTCCGACAAGGTCCCTGCGTTCATGATCATCTCGTCGACGCTTGCCGGCATCGGGCGATCCCCGAAATGCACCTGACGCCAACTCGTGCGCATGAACACAATCGAAAGCTGCAAGCAGGAGTAGGTGACGAACCAGTCCAGGTCGCGAGGCGTCTTCCCGGTGATCCGCTCGTAGCTACCGGCCACGCCGTCTGCTCTCATGAAGTGGGGCATGCCGGGCAAGCCCATCTGCCCGGCGATGTCCTCGAACATCCGGTGGCAGTAGACCAGCCATCCGAGGTCGAGCTCGGCCGGGCCGACGCCGGCCATCTCCCAGTCGAGGACCGCGACCGGCTCGAAGTCGCGGTAAAGGACGTTGCCTATGCGGGAGTCTCCCCAGGAGAACACCGTCTCGGTCTCGGACGGCCAGTTGTCGTCGAGCCAGGCGAAACCTCTTTCCACGAGATCCGACGGGCCGCACGCCTGTGCAGCGAACTCGTACCACGCCCGCCGGTTGGCGACGTGACGGCGTAGGGGAGTGGACCCCGACGATTCCGGTTGCTGGAGGTGGGCGAACCGGTCTTCCGGTTCGGGAATGGCGTGCAATTTGGCAATAGCGGAGACCGTCGACTCCTGCAGTCTCGACTGCTGCTCGCGGGGCGCGTCGTGCAACCAGTTGTCCCCGAAGGTGTACGGCATGACGTCCGGCGGTACCTCGCCTTCCACCTTGCCCATCACAAAGAACGGCGACCCGATCACGTCGGCGCTCGGCTCGCACCACAGAGCCTTCGGGACTGGAACGTCGGTCAGCTGACCGACGGTCTCTATGGTATTGAACTGCGCGGGCATGTCGTAGCTCGGAAACACCGGCACGTCCGCTTTGTCAGGTGCCACCCGGGCGACCAGGTTGAGCGTGGTCGGCCTCCCGTCGGGCTCGTCGAAGGTGAGGTCGAACAGCAACGTCTCGCTCGACATCCCGTTGGTCGAGGTCCCGGCGAGGCCGGTGATCTTGTGGTTGCTTGCCTCGGGCCAGTGCTCTGCGCACGCGACCTGCAGAGCTTCGGACACCGCGTCGAGGTCGCGGCTGGACCGGTGAGATACGTCGGATGTGTCGCTGCTCATTTGGTTTCCCCCGTCGTGGTTAGGTCAGCGGTCCGGCAGTAGCGAGTAGCTCGGGAAGTTCCCGTACAGCTGTTCTTCGGGGCCTTCCGATCCGTAGGTGACCGCTTTGACCAGCAGGTCACCTCCGACGAAAGCGCCTTTCCAAGAGTGGCCCAACCCGCCAAAGACTTCCTCGCGGTCCCCCCTGCTGCGCGGCTTGTTGATGCCAACCTTGAATGCCTGTACCTGCTCCGCGATCCGCGAAGCGAAGTCCATGTCGTCGGTGGCGACGCTCGACACCAGAGAACCGTTGCTGGCGTTCATCGCGGCCAGAAGCTCGGCTTCTGTGTCGACGATGACGACCGAATCCAGCGGACCGAAGGGTTCGGCGTGGTGTAGAGACCAGGATGCTGGTGGTTGGAGGATGCACGCCGGCGCCACGTACGCGGCGGCGTCCTGGGCATCGAGGAACGCGCCGTCGCCAACCGAACCTCGGTAAAGCGGGATGCCGCCGCCGCGCAGCCCCTCATCCCATTGGGACGCCAGGTCGGCGGCCTTGGTGGCGTGGATCACCGGCCCGAAGTCGAGGTCGGGAAGCGGGTCGCTCGGCGATGCAACGGCCAGGGGATGCCCGAACCGGACCGATCGCACTACCGGGAGGTAGGTATCGAGGAACGCCGGAAAGAGCCTCCGTTGCACTACATAACGGGGGTAGGCGGTACAGCGCTGCTTGGCGTACTCGAACCCCTTGCGAAGATGCTGGGCGAGAAGGTGCCACTGGCTGAAGTCCCAGATTCCCCAGGTGTTGAGTCCTTCCTGCTCGAGCATGTGGCGCCTGCCCGTGTCGGCGAGCGATACCGCGGCCCGCCGCCCGTTTGCGCGGCCGCCCACGAACGCGAGTGCCCCGATCCCTTCGCTGCGGATCAGCGCTTCGCCGAGGTGTTCTCCCACGCCGGAAAGGAGGGTGACGGGCAGGTCAGCCCTCTTCATCAGCGCGTGGGCAAGGGTGAGGGTGTGGAACCCACCCTGGCTGGGCGTCTTGGCGACGACCGCGGTGCCGGCCAGAAGCTGTACAAGTTCGGCGTGCACCTGGACGCTCATCGGGTAGTTCCAGCTGGCGATGTTGGACACCGGACCTGGAAGGGGGCTGCGCTCGTCTGCGGAGTTCACGCTCAGCTGGCGCTCGATCTCGCAGACGTACCACCTGACTCCGTCGAGGCAACGATCGACATCCGCACAGGCGAGGCGCCAAGGCTTGCCGATCTCCCAGACCAGCAGAAGGGCGAGGAGGTCCCTGTGTTCGGTCATCGCGTCGACAGCGGCGGTGACCCTGGCTTTGCGCTCATCGAGGTCCACCCCGGCCCACTCGGCGTGCTCCTTGCACGCGTAAGCAACCGCGTCGATGGCTTCCTCGTAGTTCACCCGCGGAGGCCCCGGGATCGGGGTGCCGTCGACCGGGGTTACGTGATCACCTGGGATGCCTACTCGACGCCACTCGCCACGGACCAGATTGCGAAGGCGGTCGGAATCGAATGCCTCGGGCGCCACGGATACGCACCGGGCGTACGTCTCCCACCAGGATGTGCCGGGCTTGAGGGTCAGTGCCATCGGAGAGACGTTAGCGAGGACCGCTAGGTTGGCGTCATGGAGAAGGTCGTCGCCCTCCTTGCGGGGGATATCTCTGGTGAGGAGGACGTCCTCTCCGAGCGGCTCTTGGGACCGGTTGCGGACGAACTGCGCCGTCGGGGAGGGTCCCGGGTCCAAGTCAACGTGGCGGACCCCGCACTCGGGCCGCCTCACGGGGTGCCGCCCGATCCCGAAGTCCTTCAGGTGGGAGCGACCCTTTCCTACTGGGTGCCTGCCGCGGGAGAGGTCGGAATCCACGCCGAGTGCCTCCCGGTGTCTGAGGGCTGGGCGTGGCACGCCTATCTGGTCTGTGAGTCCCTCCAATTGCAGGGGCCACCGTCTCCCTCGGACGGTGGCCGCTGCCCGGGCTTCACCCAGATCGTCCCGCTCGCTGTGCCGCCGGCGCTGAGCTGGGCCGA
>CAZCCS010000176.1:0-6434 GCA_964497005.1 uncultured Acidimicrobiaceae bacterium
ACACTCGTGAGGCACAGATAGTCGCCCAGGCCGGTCGGCTCCACGCGGTCACGATCGCGACCAACATGGCGGGCCGCGGCGTCGACATCCTCCTCGGCGGCAACCCGGAGCTCCTCGCCGCACAAGAGGTGCGGGCCAGCGGCCTCGATCCAGAGGCGGAAGACGGGCAGGCCCGCTACCGCGAACTGCTCGCGAAATACGAGGACGAATGCAGCAACGAGGGCGCCAAGATCATTGAGCTCGGCGGGCTCTACGTCCTCGGCTCCGAACGCCACGAGTCGCGCCGCATCGACAATCAGCTCCGCGGCCGTTCCGGCCGCCAGGGAGACCCCGGGGAGTCCCGGTTCTTCTTGTCGCTCGAGGACGAGCTCATGCGCCTCTTTGCCACCGGCGCCATGAACTGGGTGATGGGTCAGGCTCTTCCCGAGGACGTGCCGATCGAGTCGCGCATGGTTTCCCGTGCGATCGAGCGCGCGCAGAACACCGTCGAGTCGCGCAACGCCGAGATCCGCAAGGACGTCCTCAAGTACGACGAGGTGATGAACGAGCAGCGCAAGGTCATCTACGCCCGCAGGCACCAGATACTGCAGGGCGAAGATCTGCGCGCCCACACGATCGAGGTCATCTCCTCAGCGATCGACGGGATCGTCACCGCCAACTGCGGCAACTCTGACTTCGCCGAGGACTGGAACGTCGACGGCCTGATCACAGAGACCCGTCAGTACTTCCCAACCGAGACGACCAAAGAGCAGATCACCGCGCTGGCCAACGTCAACGAGGTCTACGAGCATCTCGCCGGCGAGGCGATCGGCTACTACGAGGAGCGCGAGTCCTCCATGCCGGCGCCCGAAGGCGGCGAGCCGGGCGACACCATGCGCGCTCTCGAGCGGGAGGTCATGCTCCAGCTGATCGACCAGAAGTGGCGCGAACACCTCTCGGAGATGGACTACCTCCGGGAAGGCATCAACCTGCGGGCGATGGGCCAGAAGGATCCGCTGGTCGAATGGCAGCGCGACGGCTTCGAGATGTTCGGCCAGATGATGGCCGGCATCGACGACGACTACGTCAAGATCGTCATGCACGCGCAGGTGCAGGTGCTCGACCAGGCCGAGCCCGAGCAGACCTCCCTCGCCGGCGCGCAGTACGAGGCTGCCGAAGATCCGGTGCAAGGAACCGGGGCCATGTGGCAAGCGGCCCGTACCGGACCTGCTCCCGGCGAGGAGGTCGTGTTCGCCCCCGACCCCGCGGCAGCGAGCAACAACCCCGCCGCAGATCCCGCCATGCAGCAGGCCGCGCCCGGCGCTGCGCCCGAGATCGAGAGGCCGGTCGTCAAGGACTCCGCGTTCGAGCGCGCCGGCCGCAACGACCCCTGCCCCTGCGGGAGCGGCAAGAAGTTCAAGTTCTGCCACGGCCGCTGAAGGCGCTAAACCGAAATGCGCGACTACAAGGATGATCTGTCCGCGCTGAGGCGTCGGCTAGACGAAGCAAACAAATACCTGGGGCTCGACTCGCTCCGCACCCGCCTCGCCGAACTCGAGGCCGAGCTGGGGCGCCCCGATCTCTGGGACGACACCGAGGTCGGCCAGAAGGTGACGAGGGAGTACGGGAGGTCCAAGGCGGACGTCGAACAGCTGGACGGCCTAGCTCGCCGCCTGTCGGACGCAGAGACGCTGTATGAGCTCGCGGTTGAAGAAGGCGACGACAGCGTTGAACCCGAGTTGGCCCAGCAGGTGGGCGCGCTCGCGAGAGAGCTGGACGAGCTGGAGCTTCGATCGTTGTTCACCGGGGAGCACGACGAGTCCGACGCGGCCTGCGAGATCCACGCAAAGGACGGCGGCACCGACGCGCAGGACTGGGCGGAGATGATGCTTCGCATGTACCAGCGCTGGGCCGAGAGGCGCGGGTTCGAGATGGAGATCGAAGACGTGAGCGCGGGTCAGGAAGCCGGGATACTTTCCGCGAGCTTCATCATCCGCGGCCGCTACGCGACCGGTTTGCTCACCTCTGAGCGGGGCGTGCATCGCTTGGTGCGCATCTCGCCGTTCGACTCTCAGGCCCGCCGGCACACCAGCTTCGCCTCGATGACCATGGTGCCGTTCCTCGAGGACAGCTCCGACGAGGTGGAGATCGACGAGAAGGACCTTCGTATTGACACCTACCGCTCGTCGGGCGCCGGCGGCCAGCACGTCAACGTGACCGACTCCGCGGTGCGAATAACCCACACGCCGTCAGGAACCGTCGTAGCGGTGCAGAACGAGAGATCTCAGCACCAGAACAGGGCCAAGGCGATGCAGATCCTCGCCTCGAAGCTGGCCGAGCTGCAGCGCGAGGAGCGTGAGGCGCAGCTGTCCGCTCTCGCCGGCCCGAAGGCCCAGATCGGCTGGGGCGCCCAGATCCGCTCCTACGTCCTGGCCCCCTACCAGCAGGTCAAGGACCTCCGGACCGACTTCGAGACCGGCAACGTCCAGGCGGTGCTCGACGGGGACTTGGACCCGTTCATGGAGGCCTACCTGCGGTGGAGGCGTGAGAATTCCCTGAAGGACTAGTGGTCGGCGGCCGGGGGTCGCCGGCCGGGGGTCGCCGGTCGGCGAACGGCGGTCGGCGTGCAGCAATGTAACGCTGGTTTTCCGGAGGGGGCCTCCGTTGTTGCAAAAGTGTCGCCATAGCGCGATTTCGTAACGCGATCGCGTAATCGAGAAATTCCAGAGTTACGAAACTGTCGTCGTCGCCCTACCCGGCCGCGGATTCTGGGCTCTGACGCCAGCTGATCGGGCCCGTCTAGTACGCTCGCAAACCGGGTTCGTACGGGTGGGACTATCCCGCGCACGGCGCCGTCTTTTTTCCGCATGATAAAACTCGAGAACGTAACCAAGGCCTACAAGGGCACAACCGTCGCACTTCGAGACGTCAGCGTCGACATCCAGAAGGGTGAGTTCGTGTTCCTCGTCGGCCCATCGGGGTCCGGCAAGTCGACGTTCCTGCGCCTCGTCACCAAGGAGGAGCAGGCCGAGCGGGGACTGGTCTGGGTCGCCGGCAAGGAGGTGGGGGCGCTCTCGTCGTGGAAGGTTCCCTACCTGCGTCGGAACATCGGGTGTGTGTTCCAGGACTTCCGGCTGCTTCCGACCAAGTCGGTGTACGAGAACGTCGCCTTCGCCCTCGAGGTAATCGGGCGGCCCCGGGCGGTGGTCCGCCAGCAGGTGCCGCAGATCCTCGACCTGGTCGGGCTCGGCAAGAAACTGCAGAACCTCCCCCACGAGCTGTCCGGGGGTGAGCAGCAGCGGGTGGCGATCGCCCGGGCATTCGTGAACCGGCCGTTGATCCTCCTGGCTGACGAGCCCACGGGAAACCTCGATCCCACAACGACCGCCGGCATCATGCGGCTGCTGGATCGGATCAACCGGACGGGGACGACCGTCGTCATGGCGACTCACGACAACGGGATCGTCGACTCGATGCGCCGGCGGGTGATCGAGCTCGACCGTGGAACCGTTATCCGGGACCAGGCTCGCGGCGTCTACGGAATGGGGGCTTAAAGCCGGATGGCGATGTCTTCCGGCTACATCGCGCGCGAGACCGCGGGCAATCTGCGCCGCAACCTGGTGATGACCCTGGCGGCGGTCTTGACGATGGCGGTGTCTCTGGCGGCGCTGGGCGGTGTGTTGATAATGCGCCAGGCGATCAACAAGGCGTCCATCCAATGGCGCGGCGGAGTGGAGATGGCGATCTTCCTTCAGCCGAGCGTCACCACCAACGAGACGCAGGCGATCGGCCGGGAGCTGGCCACCACGCCTGGCGTCAAGAAGTACCACTTCGTTGACAAACCTGAGGCTTATCAGGAGTTCAGGCAGATCTTCGGCGGCAACAACGACATCGTCGGCGTCCTCGGCGTCAACGACATGCCCCCGTCCTACCGGGTGGTTCCCTCAAAGGCGCAGGACATCTCGCAGCTCGGCAAGCAGTTCGTCGGCCAGCCGGGCGTGCTGCAGGTTTCGTATGCGAAGCAGGAAATCGACCAGCTGTTACACCAGTTTCATCAGCTTCGGTTTATCGGCTTCGTCCTGGTCGTCGGTGTGATGATCGGGGCGGTCGCTCTTATCGTGAACACGATCCAGCTGGCGATTTTCGCTCGCCGGCGAGAGGTCGCGGTCATGAAGCTGGTCGGTGCAACCAACTGGTTCATCCGGGTGCCGTTCATGCTCGAAGGTCTCATCCACGGGATCGCCGGCGGGATCATCGCGTTCGCTCTCACCTACGGGGTGCGCAACACCATCGCCAACTTCGTCGGCAACGAGACTGTGCTCGGAACCCGCCAGCTGTTCGTCAGCCCGCATGAGGCGATCATCACCGGGATCCTGCTGGTGGTCATCGGCGCCGGGGTTGGCGCCCTCGGTTCCGCGTTCGCGGTTCGGCGCTTCCTGGCTGTCTAATCCGGACCGGGTTGTGGGCCCGCTCGGTCGACGTCCCGGACCGCAGTTGCGATCTCGCCGGGATGGTCGAGAGGGAGCAGGTGATGGGCTCCGGGGACCACCCGATGCTCCGCGTTCTTGATCGAGGCAGCGAGCCGCTCACCGACAGTTGCCGGGACGATGTGGTCCGCGCCTCCCGACAGCACAACGGTGGGGACACTGATGGTTCGAAGTGCCGGCGCCAGCCAGTCCAACTCGTCGAAGAGATGCCGCTGCTCTGACACGAACGAACGCCACACCGGAGCCCGGGTGCGAGCACCCGTGACGCCCTCAAGTGCGCGCACCACCTCGCGGGCGCGCCCGTCGAAGCGGCGCTCGACCAACTCTCGGACCTTCTTGTTTCGAAGCACCATCCCGGTCGAACCGATGGTGAGGGCGGCGAGAACGTCGCCGAGTACCGGTGAGGCGAGCATCCGGTCGACCCAGCCGAGGGTTTCACCCGGTCTCACGGATGCGACCAGGACGAGGCCGCTGACACGATCGGGGTGAAGCGCCGCGGCAGCGATGGCGACGCCGCCTCCCCAGCTGTGCCCGACCATCATCGCCTTGGCCGCACCGAGGCTGTCGAGCGCGCGGACGATGGCCTCTGCGTTGCCGGCGAACCCGGTTGCCTCGCCGGCGGTGCGGCCGTAGCCGGGACGGTCCGGAACGATCACCCGGTGATTACTGCTGAGCAAGGGCGTGACCCGGCCCCAATCCGCAGCCGACCCGGGTTGGCCGTGGATGAGGACCACCTCCGGCCCCGAGCCGTACGTGTCCAACGCGAGTGGGGGCGGGGGAGGTTCGGCGGCCGCCCGCTTCCGCCAGGTCACGGGCGGTTGGTCAGGCTGGCAGCGGCCGCGTTGAAGTAGCCGATCATCTGGGCCTCGTCGAGTGGACGCAGCTTGGCCGCTCGCACCGCTTCGGTCATGTGGGTGAGCCATGCGTCGCGTTCGGCTGGTCCGATCGCAAACGGGAAGTGGCGCTGGCGGAGCCGAGGCGCGCCCCTCGTCTGGTTGTAGAAGTCGGGGCCGCCCCAGTACTGAATCAGGAAGTCGCGCAGATGGTGCCGGGCCTGCTCGAATTCCTCGTCGTTGTCTGGATATATAGCCCGCAGCACGGGATCGGCTTTCACAGAGCTGTAGAAACGGGTGGTGAGATCGTCGAAGAAGGCGTCACCTCCAACCCGCTCGTACATCGTCGACCCCGTCGCCATCCTTGCCAGCTTGGCCGACGAGGGTGGGGTAGCGGCAAGCGCGGGGGGGATCCGGTTCCTACACTCTGAGAGGTGAAAGCGGGTCACGCCGGCGGGCTCGCCGGCGGATGCATCGTGATTGCGTTGCTATTCGCCGCATGCGGAGGCGCGGGCGCGCACAGCGCGGCCGACCAGTCGTTTGTGGCAGCGGTGCATCTGGGGGCCCCTGACATCGCGTCGTTCCGAAGCGACCAGCAGCTCATCGGGATCGGTCACGCCGCCTGCGACGCGTTCCGGGCCGGCGCCTCCTACCAGGAGATCGCCGACCGTATGGCCCTGCTCGAAGGGAAGAACCCGTTGCCTTCCCAGGATCTGGGGGTGGTGGTCACTTCTGCGGTCGACGCGTACTGTCCGCAGTTCCGTTCGCAGGTGTGAAAGCGGGTCGGCGGGGCGGGTCTGCCGGCCGCCGTGTCGTGAGTAGTGCAAGCTGCGTTCAGTATCGGCTCATTTAGTGCAACGATCGACGCTCAGGGTCCCGGCTGGACGTTGCACAAAAGCCGGCTTTGCCCCACGAATGTTGCACTAAGTCGTTGGTATCGGTCCGGTGCAAAATCCCCGGGCAGAAGTAGGTTCCCTCCCCCGGGGTTTCTTGGTGTGGACGTTTGCCATCCTCAGTCGCAAACCTCTGCCAAATCTCTCAAGCCGCCGCAGGCCGCACTCGTCGCGCTGGCTCCGCTCTCTTGCGGCCGCGACGCCGTTCTAACCTTGTTCGGTACCATCCGAGCGAGCGGAGC
>CAZCCS010000177.1:0-6415 GCA_964497005.1 uncultured Acidimicrobiaceae bacterium
CCTCGTCGAAGGTGATCAAGATGGCGTTGTTCCCGCGGGACCAGAACGGGGCACGCGTGATCTCATTGACGACCTGTCCGAGGTAAAGATCGGCGGTCGAGACGAGGTGCTGGTCCTGTGGATCGGCATTGGCGAGGTTCCCACCGTCGGGGTTGCCGGAGTCGAGACAGTACGGAGGGTCACCGTGGGCGTCATGGCACTCGTCTGGCACGATCAACCCGAACGCGGGCAGGTCGCCGGAAGTCAGGTCATTGTCGAGTTGAGTCGCCGGGACCTGGCGGGACCTGTCGGCCGCGTTCCACGACGAGGTGAAGTTCGCCAGCGGGTTGTGCTTCGAGACGTACAGAGGGTCCTTGTCCGGGGTGCCGTTGCAAAAAGCCGGGTAGCAAATCCCCTGGTACCCGGGGTGGGGGAGCCCCTGGAGGTATTCCTTCCAGCTGACCCCGGCGCGGTCGAGTTGATCCATTAGGTCGGCTTGGTGGACGGGGTTGACGTAGTAGGCGTTGTCGTTGGCAACTCCGTCGGGTGATCCACCGACGAGCGCAACGTAGTTTGGTTCGCTCGGATGGGTTATCCCGTAATAGTTGGTGGCCAAGCCATACTGCTGAGCGAGCGAGTTGAGGTTGGGAGCGGCAGGGTTTCCGATGACGTCGGAGTACCCGTGGTTCTCCTCGACGAGGACGAAAAGATGGTCGTAGTGATTGGGCGCCGCGTGCGCCGCTCCCGTCGATAGAGGGGCCAATCCTCCTGCCGCGACCATTGATACAGGAATAAGGACGCGCGCCAGTCTGCGTACCGTAGACAGCATCTCGAGCTCACTTTCTTCCGCGCCAACTCGGCTCACCCAAAGCCTGCTTAATGGTACGGATCGGGCGTAAACCCCGAATTGAGAAGAGGTGAAGCCTGGATGGAGTCTTGGTTACGTCGAAGCCCGAGCCTCGGTGCGGCTAGAACTGCTGGCGGTCAGGCCCGGCCCGTAAGGGCCGGCGCCAGCGCCGCTCAGGTCCACGGGGACCAGCTGGAGGTGCGCAGCAACCGGCTGGTCCATTGGTCCCGCACCTCGAGTGCGTCGTGCATCCAGGTGCCCGGTGCCTTGAACTGCGGCGGAACTGCGGTCGTGAAGAGTCGCAGGAGAGCCTGCTGGTCGGCCACCCGCTGCCAAAGCACGATCTCCCGGCGGCGGCCGGCTCCGAAGCAGGGTTGGAAGGCTCCCACCATCTGGAGGAGGGGGTTCCGTCGTTGGAGGCTGGGCGCGTACTGCTCTCCAGCTTTGGTGATGTAATCGTGGACCATGCCTTCATGGGGGTTGGCGGTGTCCTCCATGAACAGGACCAGCTCATGCTCCTCGGGCTTGACCGGGACCTCGGACAGATCGATGTCTTGAAGCTCCGACCAGGGCAGCGGCTTGAGAAGCTTGGCGGTCGAGTCGTGGCGGAAATTGTCGACCCTGCCCGCCCACTCCCTCAAGTCGCCAGCGTGGATCCGCTCGGCGAGCCGCTGCCACGCCGGTGCATCCCGGACCGCAGTGATAGTGACGACTGTGTAAGCCGGTCCGGTTCCGTGTACGTGCTCGAGGTACCACAGCAGCCGGGCGTCGTCATCTGAGGCCAGGGCTTCGAGGTAGCCCCCGGGTCCTTTGTACGCGTCTTCGAAATCGTCTTCGTGACGTCCGAGCACCGAGTGGGTTTCGTGCAGGAGCAGTGTTCCCATGCGGGCACAGTCTGGTGTAGTTCCTTCTTGCATACAACCGGACCGATATGTCCCGTCCTACGCCGCCCGAGGGTCCGGCTCCTAGACTCCTGCTGTGGCGCAGGCCGAGGGGGCGAGGCGGTGGACTGGTCTTGGCCGCGTCGCGCTCGAGATCCTCCTGGTCGGTCTAGTGGTGGTCGGCTTGCTCACGTGGGCGTCGTGGCGCTCCTTCCAGGACAACGAGACCCGCCTCCTGTCGACCCAGGCAAAGGAGGCCGGGCAGGTGATCAATGCTGCGGTCCCGACCGTTCAGACCCCCCTGGCGGCGGCGGCCGAACTTGCAGATGCTACCGGCGGAAACGTCCAGGACTTTCGCCAGTTCGTGCAGTCGTTCGTCGGCACGTCGGGACCATTCATGTCCGCATCGCTGTGGAGGTTGGACGAGCCGGGAGCAGGTCCGCTCACCGTGGTCGGGGCCGCGCCGGTGCTGCCTTCTCAGGCCGGTCAGCCCGGCGCTTTCTTCGATGTGGCCGCACAGACGAGCACCTTGGGGGTCACCGGCGTGCTGGCGGGGCCGTCTCGGCGGCTGGGATACGAGTACCACTTCGTGGGCCGTGGGCCATACGCCGCTTACGCAGAGGTGGCGCTCCCCGCGGACAGGCGAGCGGCGGTCGCCCGGAACGCGGCCTTCTCGGAGCTGCATTACGCGATCTATCTGGGCAGGGGTACCCAGGCGTCGAACCTGCTGGCGACTGACGCGAACCACTCGCTCATCACGACCAAGCACGCGACCGTCGTTGCCCCCTTCGGGAACAGCGCGTTGACGCTCGTGGTCGCTCCGCGAGGGACGCTTGGGGGTGCTCTGGCTGCGGATCTTCCCTGGATCATTGCCGCCGCCGGCGTTGTGTTCTCCGCCGGCGCGGCTGTAGTCGCCGAGACCTTGCAGCGGCGCCGCCGGCGCGCCGAGACCCTCGCGGTCGCGCTCGACCACGCCGCCGCCGAAGCCCGCGCTTTGTATGCGGAGCAGCGGTCCATCGCACAGACGCTCGAGCAGGCACTTCTGCCGGAGTCGCTGCCCCAGGCCGCAGGACTCGAGAGCGCCTGCGTTTACGAGCCGGGGAGTGTTGGAGTCGAGATCGGAGGTGACTGGTACGACTTGCTTCCACTCGACGACGGCAGAGTCTTCTTCGCGGTGGGAGACGTTTCCGGTCGAGGCGTCCGTGCGGCCGCCGTCATGGCTCGGCTTCGCTTCGCCATGCTCGCCTACGCCCGCCAGGGCGACTCACCCGCGGAAATACTCGGCAAGCTTTCGAACATCCTTCATATCGAGGAGTCCGGTCACTTCGCCACTGCGGTGTGTGGGTTGATCGAAGTCAACTGTCATCAACTGGTCATGGCTAACGCCGGCCACCTTCCTCCGTTGCTCGTCGACGGCGCGTCCTGGACGTTTCTGTCCGACGATGTTGGACCGCCCATCGGCGTCACCGAACGGCCTCAGTACAACGGTCTGACCGTGACCGTGCCCTCCAACGCCACGCTCGTGGGCTTCACCGACGGGCTGGTGGAGCGAAAAGGCGAGGCGATCGACACCGGGCTGAAGCGTCTCGGGGCGGCGTTGGTAGATCACCGAGAACTGGCCATCCAGCCGCTTCTCACGACCGTCGTCGAGGAGTTGACTCGAGAGGGCACCGACGACGACGCGGCGATTCTTGGAGTGCGATGGACAAACTAGGCGACAACGCCCCGCTGACGATTTCGGTCAGCGATGACGAGAGCGGCCCGATGATAAAGGTCGCCGGCGAGCTCGATGCCTCGAATATCGACAGGTTGCGGTCGGCGATCAAATCACAACTATCCGAACGTCCCGAGACGTTGAGTCTCGATCTGGCGGGCGTGATGTTCATGGACACGAGCGCGATCGCACTCCTGATCCAGACCAGCAAGTCCGGGCCGGCGGTCCGGATCGTCAGCCCGTCGGTCCCGGTCCGGACAGTGATACGAATGTCCGGCTTGGACGGCATTCTCGTGATGGAACCATGAGGACTGTTCGTAGCTACAGTCCGACCTCTGACGCCATCCCGGCGGCCCGCCATTGCGTGGGGGCCGTGCTCAAAGGGGCGGATCCCGAAGACATCTATGCCATCGAGTTGATGGTCTCTGAGCTAGCCACAAACTGCGTCCGCCACGGGCGCACCCGCTTCGAGCTGGTGGCCGACCTGACCCCTGAACAGCTTCGAGTGGAGGTCACCGACGAGGGACCCGGCAGGCCGGTCGTCCAATCGCCGAGCCCCACTGAGCCGACCGGTCGCGGTCTTCAAATCGTGGACACCCTTTCG
This sequence comes from uncultured Acidimicrobiaceae bacterium, assembly GCA_964497005.1. Classification (GTDB taxonomy): domain Bacteria; phylum Actinomycetota; class Acidimicrobiia; order Acidimicrobiales; family Palsa-688; genus DASUWA01. The sequence continues at coordinate 4,026 of CAZCCS010000177.1, forward strand.
GACCGATGGGGGGTGGAAACGGCGAGTGACCGACCCGGCAAGACGGTGTGGTTCACCTACCGCCTCCGGCTGTCAGGTCTCGAGGATCCTGTCGACCGCTTGGGCCTCGATGTCCAACCGACGTAAGAGCCCGGGCACGATCTTCTTTTCGGCGCGCGGTCCGACGACAGGAACGGCGACCACGAGCTCGCCGGACAAGCGTCGGATGCACCCTCCGGCGTCGTCGACGAGGACAAATTCAGCGCTCCCGTGGAGGCGCTTCGGGTCGGCATCGGCTCCGAACTTGAGCTGTCCCGAATCACCGCCTTGATCGATGCTGATCTCCTGGACCCAGGCCAGCCGGCGGTTTCCCAGGAGACGGCGGGCCAGGGGGTCGAGGCTGCCGACGAACTCGTACCGCAACCGAATTACGGAGGTTTGACCCTCGGTACGATCTTCGAGTACCTCCGGCCGTGAAAGGTCTGGAAGCTGGAGGCCAATATAGAAGTTAGGATCCGCGAGTACGGCGACGACCGCGTCGGGAGAGCCGTGGAAATGATGCTCGGCCTGGAAACGCATAGGTCCCTAGTCTGGCCTTTCGATGAGCTCTGATCCTCCCCGCCCGCTCCGCTTCGTGTCGGTCGGGCAAGGGAAGCCTTTGGTGCTCTTGCACGGATTCGCGATGAAGCCCGAGACCTATCTGCCGTTGGCGCGGATCCTTGGCGCCAGGGCAAGAATCATCATTCCGGCCATATTCGAGCTGCAGGGGGCATGGACGTTCCGCAGAGCACTAGCGGAGGTGCGGGCAACCCTCGACTCCTTGGACATCGACAGGTTCAGCCTCCTTGGCCATTCCTTCGGCGGCGGGCTTGAGCTGGGTCTCGCCTGCGAATTTCCCGAGCGGGTGGTCGAGTGCGTGTTTAGCGACACTCTCGGGGTGGAGGAGCGATTCGGTTTGGCCCAGGAGGCAACACGCCACCCGCTGGGTCTCCTGCACATGGCCACACCGCCGGCGACCAAGGCCTTTTTCGAGTCGATAATCGGCCACCCGGTCCAGATGCTCGCCGCTGCGATGTGGGGGTTTTCCAGCGACCGCCAACCGTACATCTACTGCGTGGTCGCCAACGGAATGCCATGTCACGTGATGTGGGCCAGCCGGGACAGCCTCCTCGCGCGGTCTGACGGCCAGGAGTTCGCCCGCTCCCTGCACGCCAGCTTCGACGTCGCGTCGGAACCTGGAGTCGACCACGACTGGATGTTCGACGACCCTCAACTCTTCGCCGACCACCTGTACCGGCTCGACCTTCAGGTGTTCAGGGAGGACTCGCCCGCACCAGGCAGGCGCACCTCGAGCGAGGGACCCTCCAGCGGACCAGCCCAATCTGAGTGAGGATCCGAGGCGGGGAACGACTGGATCTCCTGCTCGTCGAGGCGGTCCTCGATCCTCCGCTCATGCGTCGCGCCCGCCCGGATGATCTCGTCCGGGGTCAGTTGGTCCAGCTCGGAAAGCACCAAGTCGGCTTTCGCCAGCACGTCGGATCCGGGCGGGTAGTGCGGATTCGGGAGCGCGACAACGCACATGCCCGCCGACAGGGCTGACCGGATGCCGTTCGCAGAATCCTCCACAGCCGCGCATCGTGAAGTTTCAACGTGGAGTCGCCGTGCAGCCTCGACGTAGACATCCGGGGCCGGCTTACCCCTCGCGACCTCCTCCGAGGACACCGTGACCGCGAACAAGTGGCTCATCGAAGACAGCTCGAGCACCAGGTCGATGATCTCCCGGTTGGAGGAAGAGGCCAGCCCCAGCGGCCAGCGGTCGGCAATACGCCGGACGACTGATTCTGCCCCAGGCATGAGGGGCAGTTCCTGTCGGTAGTAGCCGACGAGCTTGTGGAGGACCGCCGCGACGATCTGATCGCTCGGAAGGTCGAGCCCGGCATTCTCCTTCAGGAATGCCGACCACTCGGTCGAGTTCATGCCTTGCATCGCCTCGGTAGCACCCGAAGGCCAGTGCCCGTAATGCTCTTCGACCGTCTCCCGCCGGGCCCTGTCCCACAGCTGCTCGGAGTCCATGAGCACCCCGTCGAGGTCGAAGATCACCGCAGAGATCACCATCGGGATTATCGCGGACCCTGCGTACGTCAACCGACCGGTTGGCCCGAGCCTGTTGGCCGGCGCTGAACGTAGGATCTTGGACGTGGAGGACTCACCGATCCAGCAGCTGTTGTCAGCAGTTGACCGAATGGATGTCGATGCAACGGTCTCGCTGCTGGCCTCCGATTGCAGATTTCTCACCACCGACGGGCGACGAACTGACGGGACCGACCAAGTCAGAGAGTGGCTCACCGAGTTGTTCACCGGGCTGCGGTCACTCGACCACAAGATCACTTCCGAGTGGCACCAGGACGATA
>CAZCCS010000178.1:0-6400 GCA_964497005.1 uncultured Acidimicrobiaceae bacterium
CAGACGTTCGGCATGGAGCTCGACCTCGTCGAGGGCATGCGCTTCGACAAGGGCTACATCGCCCCGTACTTCGCGACCGACCCGGAGCGGATGGAGGCGGCCCTCGAGGATCCGTACATCCTGCTCGTAGGCCACAAGATCTCCGCCGTGCGCGACCTGCTGCCTGTCCTCGAGAAGGTCATCCAGTCCGCCCGCCCGCTGGTACTCATCGCCGAGGACGTCGAGGGCGAGGCCCTGGCCACCCTCGTCGTCAACAAGATCCGCGGCACGTTCAAGAGCGTTGCGATCAAGGCTCCCGGTTTCGGCGAGCGCCGCAAGGCGATGCTCCAGGACATCGCCATCCTCACCGGCGGCCAGGTCGTGACCGAGGAGGTCGGCCTGAAGCTGGAGAACGTCACCCTCGACCTGCTCGGCCGTGCCCGCAAGGTCGTCGTAACCAAGGATGAGACCACCATCGTTGAGGGCGCCGGCTCGGAGCAGGACATCAAGGGCCGGGTCCAGCAGATCAAGACCGAGATCGAGAACACCGACTCGGACTACGACCGTGAGAAGCTGCAGGAGCGTCTCGCCAAGCTCTCCGGCGGCGTGGCAGTCATCAAGGTCGGTGCCGCCACTGAGGTGGAGCTGAAGGAGAAGAAGCACCGCATCGAGGATGCGGTCTCGACCACCAAGGCTGCGGTCGAAGAGGGCGTCGTCCCCGGCGGTGGCGTGGCTCTGCTCCGTTCGCAGGCCGCCATCCTGGATCGGGCCGAGAAGCTCGAAGGCGACGAGGCGACGGGTGCCCGCATCGTGGCACGCGCGGTCGAGGAGCCGATCAAGCAGATTGCCGTCAACGCCGGCCTCGAGGGCGGAGTTGTTGTCGAGAAGGTGAAGGGCCTCAAGAAGGAGTCCGAGGGCCTCAACGCCGCCACCGGCGAATACGAGGACCTGTTCAAGGCCGGAGTGATCGACGCCGCCAAGGTGACCCGCTCTGCGCTGCAGAACGCGGCCTCCATCGCGGCGCTGTTCTTGACCACCGAGGCCGTCATCGTCGACAAGCCCGAGAAGGAAGCTCCCGCCATGCCCGGCGGAGGCATGGAGGACTTCTAGTCCTTCTCTGCTCGGGCCTTGAAGGCTCGATGCCGAACAAAACGCGCAACGCCCGGTCGTCCCCTTCGGGAAAACGACCGGGCGTTTTGCTTTTGTTCGCCCTCGAACCCCTTCAGCGTCCACGCCCCGAACGATTAGAAGCCAACCTATGAGTAACAGGGAGCCCATGCTTGGACATCACCGGGCGTTCCGAAAGGGAGGAGCGAGCCGCAGCGAAGACTCGGTCCGTTGATCTTTGATCCGGACCGAGTAGGAGTTGCGGCCCGATGCTCCCGAACCAACCCGCCGTAGAATCCGTGTGTGAGCGAGCCGTTGACGCCGTCGGTCGGTTGGGGGGTTCTACACCTCTTTCTGAAGCTGACTCCGCACACGGACCGGGAGGCCGTGGTCGAAGCGGTGAAGGCCGGGGAGGAAGGCGACCACCAGGTGGTCGCGTTCTCGGTCCTCGGGCACAAGGCGGACCTCGGGGTTCTCGCAATAGGCCCGGACTGGGGGAGGCTTCGCCAGCTACAGGCTGCCATGCAGTCCGCAGGGCTCGAAGTCGCCCACTCCTACGTGTCTTTGACGGAGTTATCGGAGTACTCCGCCGGCATGCCCGAAGAGCACCTTCGCAACCGCCTCTACCCGAACCTTCCGCCCGAGGGTAAGAGGGCTATCTGCTTCTACCCCATGTCCAAGCGACGCGTCGCCGGCGACAACTGGTACAGCCTCGACTTCGAGGATCGCAAGCGGCTGATGATCGACCACGGCAAGTCCGGGCGGCGCTTCGCCGGCCGGGTACTGCAGCTCATCACGGGCTCGACCGGTCTGGATGACTTCGAGTGGGGAGTCACCCTGTTCGGCGTTCACCCGGACGACTTGAAGGACACCATCTACACGATGCGATTCGACGAGGCGTCAGCCCGCTTCGCCGAGTTCGGCCCGTTCTACACGGGCATCGTCGCACCCATAGAAGAGGTGGCCGCGCAGGTCGGCCTGGGCTGAGCGAGGACGTGAACCGCCCAGCTCGCGTCGCCGTCATCGGCTACGGGCTGGGCGGCTCGGCTTTCCACGCGCCGCTGATCTCTGTCACCGACGGTTTGTCGCTCGAGGTCATCGTCACTGCGAATGCCGACCGCCAGGACGCTGCCCGGCGTCGCTATCCGAACGCAAGCGTGGTGGCGAGCATCGACGATCTCCTTAGGACTGACCACCGCCTGGACCTAGCGGTGGTGACTGTGCCCAACGCCGCTCACGTCTCCGTCGCCGAAAAAGCTCTCCGCGCGGGTGTCCCCACGGTCATAGACAAGCCGCTCGCACCCACCGCGGCTGAAGCCGAGCGGCTGGGCGTGCTCGCTACCGAACGAGGGCTCCGGGTGATCCCCTACCTGAACCGGCGCTGGGACGGGGACTTCCGGACGCTGGAGGCGATCATCGACGGCGGCGGTCTGGGACAGCTGTGGAGGCTCGAGTCACGCTTCGAGCGTTGGCGGCCCGAGGCCGAGAGCCGCTCGTGGAAGCAGGACCCGAGCCAGCCGGGGGGCGGCATTCTTTATGACCTCGGGTCGCACCTGATCGACCAGGCCTTAGTGCTGTTCGGCAAGCCCGTATCGGTGTATGCCGAGCTCGCCGGCCGCGTCGGCCCTCTCGACGACGACGCATTCGTCACTCTCGAATACCCCGAGGGGCTCTCGGTCCACCTTTGGGCGAGCTCGAAGACTGCTTTGTTGGGTCCTCGTTTCCGAGCGCTCGGCTCGATCGCCGGCTACGTGAAGTACGGGCTCGATGTGCAGGAGGACGCCCTGCGGGCCGGAAGGCTCCCGACAGAACCCGGCTGGGGATCCGAGCCCCCCGAGGCTTGGGGAAGGCTCGGCAACGTCCACGGCACCGAGGCGGTGCAGACGCTGCCCGGCGCCTATCAGGACTTCTACTCCGGCGTCGCCGCGACCCTGCTGGAGGGAGCGCCGCCCCCGGTTTCGCTCGCGGACGCGGTTATGGGGCTGCGGATCATCGAGGCGGCTCGACAGTCCGCCCAGACCCGCCAGGCCGTGGTGATCACCTGATCAGAACAGGTGCGACAGCCGCCATCCCCACGTCGGCGCCGGCATCCCCGAAAGCGCCAGCGCCGCCGTCCCCGAACCTGACCCCGACCCCGAACCGACCTTCACCGTTGCGACGGTCTGGCCGGCGGAAACATGCCCGCCAAGCCGAACGACTGTCACAGAGATCGGAACGCTCGCCCCTCCGAAGCCCACTGTGGTGAGCGCCTGGGACGTTGCCGCTTTCACCTTGGTGCCCGAAGCGTTGGAGACCACCGCCACCACGGTCCCTGCCGGCAGCACCGTGCGAGTCGCCACCGACGAGGTGATCGAGCTCACCACCGCGTTTGCCGCGTTGAGCGCGGCCTTGGTCAGCGTCGCCGTATTCGACTGACCCGCGTCCTGACCCAAAACGACACCGAGGATCGTCAACACGCGCCCGCCCACGCTTTGTCGATTGGCGAAAACGAGGCAGCCACCAGCGTTCGCAGTCGAACCGGTCTTTACACCGATGTAGCCGCCCGTTCCGACCGCCCGGTTGAAGTTGGTCAGAGTGCCGGCAACCGGTAGGTTCACCGACGACATGGCGACAACCTGAGCGAAGGCAGGAAGCGCCATCGCCTTGCCCGCAAGGATGAGCTGGTCCGAGGCAGTGGAAACGGTCGTCGATGCGAGGCCGCTCGGGTCGGTGTAAGTGGTTTGGCTCATGCCGAGCTGCTTGGCGGTGGCGTTCATCTTCGCCACGAACGCCGCGGTCGAGCCGGCGTCGTAGTTCGCGACGGTGGCGGCGATGTTGTTGCCCGAGGCCACCAGGAGCGCCTGAAGCAGTTGGGTCTCGTTCAGCGTCTCCCCCGCAGCGACAGCGACGACCGACTGCTGTTGCCCGGCGGCGCTCTGGTATGCACTCACGTCCGCTGCCGAGATGGTGAGGGTGAAGCCGGGTTGCCCCGCCGGAACCGGGTGGTCCTGCAAGAGCACGTAGGCGGTCATGATCTTGGCCAGGCTGGCGATCGGCACAGGCGTGTTGTGGCCCGAAGACCCGATCGTGGATAGTCCCTCTACCTCGACCGCAGCTTGTCCGCTCGCCGGCCACGCCACCGCCGGCTTCGATCCAGGGACGACGACGGACGAACCGAGGACCGGTGTGACTCTCAGGGCGGGTATGGACTCGGTCGCCGCTCTCACCGCGGCCGCCGCGGCGAGGATGACGAGCACCGCCACGACGAACCCGATCGCACGCAGAGGAGGGCGGCGTTGGGACTTGGTCTTGAAGTGGAGGTGCTTGGCTGTTTTCGGCCTTCCGACTACCACGTCGACAAGGGTGCCACGCGGACGGTCCGACGATCTGTCATGGTGTCGACCCGCGCGGCCTCTTGATACGGCAACCTTTAGGGCGTGGGAAAGGCAGGCCGGCGGGTCCTCGCGAGCGCGGTTGCGGCGTCGATGGCACTGTTCGCCGCGCCCGTCCGGGCCTCGTCTGCGCAAGTCCTCGACGCGGCGACCATCCACGATGAGCAGAAGTCGGTGGTGAGCCTCAACGACCAGGGTCCGATCGACACCGCGAAGCGAGCAATAGCTCGGCTCCAGGCGCTCGTCTCGCAGGACAACAAGGCGATCGCAAACGACACCGCGGCGGAAAAAGAGGCGGCCGCCGCGCACCAGAGCGCGTCGTCCCGGCTCGTCAGCGACGCAGGAGCGCTGAGCGACGCGCAGTCAGCTCTTCAAGCTGCCGACAGCCGGGTGGCCGACGACCGGAACCGGCTCCGTGCCCTTGCCGTCGGCACGTACACAGGTCAGCTGACCAATCCGCAGCCGTCCGGTAGCCCGACACCGAATGCCGACCAGCAGGCTGCGATCGACGTAGCCGAGGTCACGGTCGTCGCGGGCATCGTCGACAGACGCCTTCGGGGCGACCTCGATTCCGTCGTCACAGGTACCCGGCTTCGGGACCGGTTGACCTCGGCGGTCGCGGGGGACCAGCAGCAACTGTCTGCCACTGCGGCCGCCCAGGGCGCGGCGGCCGCGCTGCTTAGCGCCGACAACGCAACGCTCGCTTCGGATCAGGCTGCTTTATCAACCTCCGACGCGCAGTTGGTCCGGGCGCAGTCCGCACTCACCGCCGACCTGACCTCACTCGCCGGTCCTTCCACCGCTCCCGCCGGCGCGCTCAGCTTGCTCGGAGGCTCAGCGCTGAACTCCGGCCAACTTGCCGCTTGGTACCACTGGGCGGGCTACGCCGACCTCACCGCCGCACCGATCGAGCAGCTGGCCGCCTGGTACATCCAGGCGGGCAACCAGGAGGGCGTGAGAGGCGACGTTGCGTTCGCGCAGGCCATGCTCGAGACGGGCGGGTTCAGCTCGCCCGACGCCGTGGATTACAACAACTACGCCGGCATCGGCCACTGCGACTCGTGCGCCTCGGGCTGGCAGTTCCCTTCGCCCTACGGCGGGGTCGTCGGCCAGATCCAGCTCCTACGCATATTCGCGACGACGAGCCCGCCGCCAGCCGGGGCGCCCGGCCCGGTGCTTCCGTCGTTGACGGTCAGCCAACAACACGAAGCCGGGTGCTGCCCCTCGGTTGAATCGCTCACCGGAGTATGGGCGACTGACCCCACCTACGGGTCCCAGATCCTCAGTATCTACCAGCAGATGCTCGGGTTCGCCCTGGCCCAGCGGTAGCCCGGTCGGCGGCTGCCAAGATGGTGGGGTGCCGACAGAGCTCCTCTACCTACGCGACGCCTACCTGCGGGACTTCTCCGCCACCGTTACATCCGTAGACGAAGAGGGCCGGCGGGTATCCCTCGACCGGACGCTGTTCTACCCGACCGGCGGGGGTCAGCCGCACGACACCGGCACCGTCGGCTCATCGCAAGTCGTCGACGTCCGCAAGGAGGGTGACGACGTATGGCACACGCTCGCGGACGGTGATCCTCTGCCGAGCGCCGGCGACACCGTGTACGGGGAGATCGACTGGGAGCGCCGGCACCAGCTCATGCGGACCCACACCGCGCTTCACATCTTGTGCGGGGTGATCTGGAACGAGTGGGGCACCGCGGTCACGGGCGGCAACATGGAGCCGTTGTCCGCGAGGATGGACTTCGAGTTCGACCCTCTGCCGGCGGGTTTCGGAGAAACTGTGGAGAAGCTGGTGAACGCCGAGATCGCCGCGGGGCGCCCGATCGAAGTCGGCTTCATCCCGCGGTCCGATGCGGTCCTCGACGAAGATCTCATCCGCACCAAGGTCAACCTCATCCCCGAGTCGGTCAGCGAGATCCGCGTAGTCGACATCGTGG
>CAZCCS010000179.1:0-4374 GCA_964497005.1 uncultured Acidimicrobiaceae bacterium
GGCCCGCGCCCCGGTCGTGGACCTCGCCGGTCGAGGGGATGGGCGGTGGCCTCGAGGGCGTGAAACACGTCCGACCGGCTGCGGCCCGGGTTCTCCGCGATCAGCAGGGCGGCCGTGCCGGAAACGTGGGGGGCGGCCATCGAGGTTCCCTCCAACAACCCGTACTGGTTACCGGGGATGGTGGACAGGATGCAGTTCGACCCGTCGGGGTTGCACCCGTTGAAGTCGACCCCCACCGCGCCGTCGTCCCCGCCCGGAGCGGCGAGGTTCACCGATCCGCCTCGGTCGCTGTACCCGGCGAGCCGCCCGCTGGGACCGGTCGCGGCCACCAGGAGTGCGTCGCTGCCGTAGCTGTCGGTGATCCCGACGCCGGTGTTGCCGGCGGCGAAGACCACCACGGCGCCGGCAGCAGCGGCCTGCTGCACTGCGGCGGTGATGTCCGGATCCTGGGTGAACCCGGGTACGAGGTCACCCACCGACAGGTTGATGACCCTCGCTCCATGCCGGACGGCGAACAAGATGCCCGCTGCAACGTCTGTCCCTTGCCCGGAACAGTCCCCGTTCCCTTGATCGGTAAGCACCTGGACCGCCAGGATGCTCGCCCTCGGGGCCACCCCGAAGTTCGAGGAGGCCACGGTCCCCGCCACGTGGGTCCCGTGAAAACACCCGTCAGCGACGTAGTGGTTGTCCTGGCAGGAGTTCGGGTCGGGCGTCCCGCTCGCTCCGGCTCCGACACAGTCAGCTTCGTCGACCACCCTGCCGCCGAACGCCGGGTGGCTGCGATCGACCCAGGTGTCCACCACGGCGACGAGCACGCCGGCGCCCTCCCGTCCCGCAGCCTGCGCGGCATAGACGTCAGCCCCTCCCCCGGCCGAGCCGAGCGGGGAGAAGTTCCAGGTACAAGGCTGGCCGGCCGGGCCGCATGGGGTCGAGGCGCCGGCACTCGCCGTGACGATCACTGCAGGAACGGCCACTAGGGCGACGACGAGGGCGGAAACGAGGGCGACTACGAGCGCTCCGAAGCCGGCGAGGCGTGCTGTGCCTCCGCCCTTCAGCGACCCAAAAGGCACAGCCCGGTCGTTCACGGGGCAATTCGACCATGCGGGACCAGCCCAGCGCCAGCCGCGCGGGCGCGCGCCTCGGGTATTGCGGTGTTTTCCCCGAAGCGGGGCGCCTAGAAGCTGCTCGCCCAGCGCCTCACACGCGCCGCCGGCCGGTTGGAGCGGAAAAGAGCACCTGGGATACCTTCACGCCCATGGCTGATCTCGGATTCGACGGCAAGGTCGCGATTATCACCGGCGCTGGTGGCGGCCTCGGCAGGCAGCACGCCCTCCTTCTCGCCTCGAGGGGCGCCCGCGTAGTGGTCAACGACCTCGGAGGGTCGGTGTCAGGTGAGGGTGCCGACAAGGGGCCGGCGGAGACGGTCGCTCAGGAGATCCGTGACCTGGGCGGGGAGGCGGTATCCGACGGGAGCAGCGTGTCGACGCCCGAAGGCGGAGAGCAGATCGTCCAGACCGCTGTCGACGCGTACGGCCGGGTCGACATCGTCATCAACAACGCCGGCATCCTCCGCGACAAGACCTTCCACAACATGACCCCCGAGCTGCTCAACCCGGTCATCGACGTTCACCTGAAGGGCGCCTTCTACGTAACCAGGCCGGCGTGGATCAAAATGCGCGAGCAGGGCTACGGACGGGTGGTCAACACCTCGTCCGGCTCCGGGGTCCTGGGCAACTTCGGTCAGAGCAACTACGGCGCCGCCAAGATGGGCCTGGTCGGCCTCACCCGGGTCCTCGCCAACGAGGGCGCCAAGCACAACATAAAGGTCAACGCCATCGCTCCGATCGCCAGGACGCGCATGACCGAAGAGCTCATGGGCGCCGCAGCGGAGAAGCTGGACCCCGAACTGGTTTCCCCGATCGTCGCGTGGCTGGTGCACGAGGATTGCCCCGTGACCGGCGAGGTCTACACCGTCGGCGGGGGCCGGGTCGCCAGGTTCTTCATCGGGATGACCACCGGCTACTACAACCCGAAGCTCACCCTCGAAGACGTCCGCGACCACTTCGCCGAGATCCGCGACGAGTCCGGCTACACGGTCCCCGCCAACCCGGGCGAGGAGATGCAACTGATGTTCAAGATGATCACCACATAACACTGACCCGGCTGGGGCCCCAACCCCACGCCTGGCCGTGAACAGTTGCCGGGTTGGGGGGCGCGAGCCCCCGCACTGCAGCTGGCCCGCTTGATCCGGGGCCGGCACGTCCAGCGGGCACCGTCGCCGACCATCACCCAGACCTCTTCTGCACGGCAACGCAACGGGAGCCCCCGGCTCACGTCGGCTGCGATTGGAACCAGCTCGACTCCGTCGCTCGCGTGTGCGACGGTCAGGTGGGGACGGATCTCGTCGAACTCGTCCTCGTAGGGCGGGGTCCCGAACTGGTCGGCCAGCCGGTTGGTGAGGTCGCGGAACAGGCCTTCGGGTTCAGGAGCAACCCACAGAACCCTCCTGCCGAACCAGTCCACATGGGTCAACTCGAAGTCGAACGCCTTCACGTCGGCCATCTCGGAATCGAGCTCGTCGAGGTCCGCCTGGGTGATCTCCGACGGTGGGAGCCAGGGAACGACCAAAGTGATGTGCGCAGGAACGCCGGCCGCCGCGACCGGGTCGTGTTCGTGGCGCCACCGGCCGACGACCGTGTCGGCCTCCGGGACCGGTATGAGCACCGCGCTCTGGGTGCGGCCGCTGCTCGTTCCGGCGGTCATCGGTCGCTCAAGATATCCGCTCTCGTTCCTTAGCCCTTGGCACCGAACACCTCGGAAAGCAGGGTTGGGACCGCAACGTCCAGCTGGTCGTAGGTGCAACTCCGGGCGTCCCGGTCCGGCCGCCATCGCCGAAAACGAGCCGTGTGCCGCAGCCGCCGCCCTTGCAGGTGCTCGAAAGCCGCCTCGACCACCAGCTCCGGCCTCAGCAGCTCGAAGCTCAGGTCCTTCTGGGCGTTCCAGCGGCTGGCCGCTCCCGGCAACCTGCGACCGTCGACGCCATTATCGGTAACGGCCCATTCCGCCCAACCCGCCCACGGGTGCGCCACGCCGGCGAGGTCGCGGTACGGCTCGAGCTCTTCCACCAGCTCGCGGCGTTGCGCGGCGGGGAAGGCGCCGATCACGCCGACGTGCTGCAGGTCGTTGCCTTCGTACAGGCCGAGCATCAACGAGCCGACGACCTCCCGATTGGCCTGGTACCACCGGAACCCGCCGACAACGAAATCGCCGGTCCGCTCGTGCTTCACCTTCAGCATCACCCTCTGGCCGGGCTGATAGGTCAACCCGGACCGCTTCGCGACAACACCGTCGAGGCCGGCGCCTTCGAAACGATCGAACCATTCCCGCGCGACGGCCGGGTCTGACGTGATCGGGGTCAAGTGCACCGGTGGCTCGCATCCGCCGAGCGCGTCCTCGAGTCGCGCTCTGCGCTCGGAGAACGGCGTCTCGCGAAGGTCGTCGTTCCCGAGCGCCACGAGGTCGAACGCGACGAGCGATGCCGGCGTGGTGCTTGCAAGCATCGAGACCCTTGATTCGGCGGGGTGAATCCGCTGTGACAGAGCGTCGAAGTCGAGTCCGTCAGGGCCGGCGATGACGATCTCGCTGTCGACGACGCACCGTTCGGGCAGTTGGGATCGGACCGCCTCGACAACGTCGGGGAAGTAGCGGGTCAGCGGCCGCTCGTTCCGGCTCCCGAGCACCACCTCGTCGCGATCCCGGAAAACGATGCACCTGAAACCGTCCCACTTCGGCTCGTACAGGTAGTCCCCGAGGGGAAGCTCCCGGGACAGTTTCGCCAGCATCGGGGAAACGGGAGGGTTGACGGGAAGGTCCACTCCCCCCGATCCTAAGTCTCCTCGCCGCCGGCGCTGCGGTTCAGGTGCTTGGCTATGGCCGCCGGCAAGGGGTGGCTCTCGATCTCCTCGATGGAAAAAGGAAGAGCCATCCGCCAGTTGGGCCACTCGTCAATCGTGCCCGGAATGTTGGGACGCTCGGGTACCGCCACCGCGTCCTCCAGGCTCGCAGCAAGGAGAAGGCAGGGAGCCCGGCTCAAGTCGGCGTATGCGCGCTCGATGACCATCGCCACGTCCGCCCGTTCGTCGCAGCCGGTCTTCTCCAAAAGATTCTCCCGGAGCTTCTGAGACGACTCTTCATTCGGTTCGAGACCGAGGCGGCGCTGGGCTACCTCCAATCGAACTTCCCGGGCTTTGGCGTGCAGCACGCCAACGGCACGCTGACCGGCCTGGGGATCCTGGTCGCGGCGGGCTTTCTCGCCCTCTTCACGGTCATCAACGTCCTCGGCGTGCGCTGGCTGGCCGAGTCGAACTCGATCAC
>CAZCCS010000179.1:4384-5334 GCA_964497005.1 uncultured Acidimicrobiaceae bacterium
GAGGCGGCGCTGGGCTTCAAGGTCGGAGCCGTCGAACACTCCGGCGATGGTAGGAAGGTCGTGGGTGGTCACCGCGCCGAGTGCTTTTCGCGGCCACGCTGCCGGCGGTTGTGGCTCGAACCACCACAACCGGTACGACAGGACGTCCCGCTCGCTGAGGTCCGCCCGGACCGAGTCCTCCACGGTCCCAAGATCCTCGCCGACGACCGCGGCGCCGGCCCGGTGGGCTTCGAGGGCGAGGATGTTGAGCAGATCGTGGTGGGGGTAGCGGACGTACGCCCCCTCGTCGGGGTCGCATCCCGATGGGACCCAATAGAGGCGGAACAGGCCCATCACGTGATCCACCCTGATCCCGCCCGAGTGCCGCATCGCCGATCTCAGCGATTCGATCCATGGCCGGTAGGCGCCGGCGCGCAACCGCCAAGGGTCAAAAGGCGTCAGCCCCCAGTTCTGGCCTTTGGTGTTGAACTCGTCCGGCGGAGCCCCGACCGACATGCCGGATGCGAAGTCGTCCTGGAACAGCCAACCGTCGGCGCCCGAGCCGTCGACACCAACTGCGAGGTCGGCGACCAGACCGACGGTCCCGCCCGGAAAGGCGTCCGATGCTCCCCCGAGTTGCGCGTCGACGAGCCACTGCAGCCAGGCGTGAAAGGCGACGCGGCGGGACCCCTCGGTACTCGAAGCGAACTCCCGGACAGCCGGCTTTGCGGGGTGCCGATAGACCTCGGGCCAGTCCGGCCACCGAGCGCCCAGTAGTTCCGACAGCGCGCAGTATGTGGCGAACTCCTCGAGGACCTGGCCGCACGAATCTTTGAAACGCGTGAACTCTTCGGGCATCCCCCGCTCGAGCGCCGCGGCGAAGATCGCCTGCAGCGCCTCGGATTTCAGCGACCAAACCCGGTCCCGGTCGATCAACCGCCCATCGTTGAGCCGCCGGGCTCCCTCACCGA
>CAZCCS010000179.1:5344-6398 GCA_964497005.1 uncultured Acidimicrobiaceae bacterium
CCGAGACGCTCGATGGCGACCACGTTAGAAGCGCCGGGCACCTCTTCCACTGCGATGTACAGCGGGTTCAGAAAGCAACGACTCCCGGCGAAGTACGGGCTGGGCTGCTGCGGCAGAACCGGGGCGGTCGCGTGCAGCGGGTTTACGACCACCAACCCGGCGCCGAGCCCGGAAGACCACGCCACCAGCCGTCGTAAGTCGGCCAGGTCGCCCATGCCCCAACTGTGTTCGGATCGGGCAGCGTAAAGCTGGGTGGCGAAGCCCCACGACTCGCCGGCGGGCAACGGGCAGCGGCCGGGGCTGACGATCAACGAAAACGACTCCCCCTCCTCCCCTTCGAACCAGTGATATCCCGTCGGCAAGTCAGCCGGCAACGGCCCCTCCACCGCGACGTCACCGCCATCCTCGAGAACAACGCGGCCGCGGGGAACCGGCGGCAGAGGATGATCCAATCTGACCGTTACCGCCCGAGACGGGGGCGGCTCGGTGCGGTTCGCCCCCATCGCTTCGAAGATCCTGTCGATCGTGTGCCCAGGGGTTTCGTGCCGGTTGCCCGACACATCCCAGTAGCCCTCGTCGATCCCCCACCTGGCTGGGTCGAACATGCGAGTCACGACCGCCCGCCTACGCTCGGGCAGGATGGTTGAAGGCGCCGCCGGCCTGACTCACGGCATCGATGATTGCCGATCAGGACCGCACCCCGCGTGCGTGCCGGTCGGCGACGGCCGGGTGTTGTTCGGCACGACTTCGTGGGCGGACAGGAGCCTGGTCCAATCCGGTTCCTTCTACCCGAAAAAGACCTTGACCGCGCGGGAGCGGCTACACCACTACGCGACCCGTTTTCCGCTTGCCGAGATAGCGACGACGTACCGGTTCCCGCCGACGCCGGACCTCAGCCGCCAGTGGGTGGAACGGACGCCTCCCGGATTTACGTTCGACCTGCGGGCGTGGTCGTTGCTCACAGGGGCCCCGACCATGCCCGACTCGCTGTGGCCGGATCTGCAGGACCAGGTACGGGACCGTTCACGCGACCAGCGCCGCCTCTACCCCGGCC
>CAZCCS010000180.1:0-6385 GCA_964497005.1 uncultured Acidimicrobiaceae bacterium
GACTGACCCAGAACGCCGGGCCAACCATCGGACCTGGGATCCCGTCCAGCGACCCTCGTCGTCCGCACACCTGAGAGTCGTGGTCAGCTAGACGACCTTCAGAGGGGCCGCAAGCGACTCGACGGCGTCGCGGCAATCCGTGAGGTCGTCGCCCCAGGCGGTGATCTGAATGCCCGGGCCCTCCAGGGGCAGGGCGACCGCCGACGTGGCCTCCCCCGATGTTCGCGAAGCACGGCCAAGGTCCAACCGTGGATCGATCACAACCAGGGTCGAAACGGCTCGGGCGCCAGCGAGGACAGAGCGGCTCGACCAGGCGGCCGCCGCCGGACCAGCCGACACCTCCGACGAGAGCACGACCGTCTTCCCGACGGTGATGCGCAATCTGCTTCGCCAAGTCCCGGGATTCTCCCCGTGGCGTCCGATTACGAACTCGTCACGCCAGATGAGACGCGCGTCTGCGTTCATCCGAACCCGAGTTTCGTTTAGGTGATCGGAACCGCAGGCACCGATTCCCGGCTCTGGCATCCATGCGAGCGACGCCTCGCGGCCGATTCGAACTGCGGTCAGCATCCTCGAAACACCCGGCCCGGCCGGCGGACCTCTCCGCGCGAGCGTTGCCGACGCCGAACGGACCGACGCCGCGCATTCAGCGCCTACGGCCACTTGCAAACTCAAGATGTCTCCCCCGATGGGGTGAGCGGCAGTCCCTACCATCCACACACCCCATTCGGTTGCCCGGAACGTCAGGGCTCCCGACGACCGGGTGTCCTCGACGACGGTCTCGCCGTGAGGACCGCGTACGAACCGGACACTCGCGAAGGATCGCGGGATCACACCCCGGCCGCGGCCGCCAGACAACCCTCCACCCAGTCGTGCACGTCGTGGACCCCCTCACCAGTCCTAAGCGAGACCATGCAAACAGGGAGATCCTTGCGGATGATCCTCGCGTCCGATTCCATCACCTGCAGGTCGGCACCCACGTGCTCCGCCAGGTCCACCTTGTTGATGACCAGCAGGTCGGAACGGGTGACCCCGGGGCCTCCTTTGCGCGGGACCTTGTCTCCGCCGGCCACGTCGATCACGAACACCTGTCTGTCCACCAGTCCGCGCGAGAACGTCGCGGTGAGGTTGTCGCCCCCGCTCTCCACCACCACCATCTCCAACGAGGGGAACCTCGACCGAAGGCGGTCGATCGCCTCGAGGTTCGCGGCGATGTCATCGCGGATCGCGGTGTGCGGGCAGCAACCGGTCTCCACGGCCACGATCCTGTCCGGGTCAAGAACCGCGGCTCGCTTGAGGAAGTCGGCGTCCTCGGTCGTGTAGATGTCGTTGGTCACGACACCGAGCTCGAGCCGCGCCGCGAAGGTCCTGCACAAGTTGGCGACGAGAGCAGTTTTGCCACTCCCCACCGGACCCCCAATGCCTATCCGAAGCGGAGACGGCGGAGAAGACGATCCGTCAAGATGCAAAGAGACGTCCCTTTCTCTCGAAGTGGGCTTCGCCCAACAGCTCCAGGATCGGCGCCGACGGTGAAGGGACCCGGGAAAGCGGCTTGTCGGCGGTTCGAGCAGCTTCGTCGGCGATGGAGTCAACTTCGCCGGCCATGCCCGCCAAAACCCTCACGACACCGGCGGGGTCGAGACCGAGAAGTCGTACCGCTGCGGAAGCCGGGCCGGCCACGGCTCCGTACGCGCAAGCGGCGGCGGCCTCCAGAGGGCTGAGCTGCCCCGCTGCGGCCGCCGCTCCAGTCGCGACCGGCTGATGAGGGTCCCTTCCTACCGCGCCGCTGTCGGCCTGAAGGGATTGCAGTACCTCGGAATCGAACACCCTCCCGGCAGTTCGCAACAACTGGCCGCCCTGTTGGCGAGACACATGACGAGCGGCGGGAGACGGCATGCGGCCATCGCACTCCAAGTCGGCCACCCGCCAGACTCGGCGCAGATCCCCAACGAATCGCACCTGGGCGCAAACCGCGGCTGCGATGTGTGCCGCAACTTTCCCCGATGTGGCGAGACGCCCTCTGAGGAAGTCGTCAAGCCCTCCGAGATCGTCAAACACCGCCGCCTCGCATGCCTCTTCGATTCCGCCGGAATGTGCGTGACCGCCCGAGGGAAAACGAGCGTCGGATAGGAGCAACAAGAGCGAGCTCACAGGGCTAGAAGAGGAAGTACCGCTGCGCCATGGGCAACTGGACTGCGGGCGCCGGCTCCACCGTCTCGCCGTCGATGGTTACGGCGAAGGAGTCGGGATCGATCGTGATGTCGGGGAGGTAGTCGTTGTTTGGCATGTTCGCTTTGCTGCGCCCCCGGACGTCTTCGACCGCACACACCGTCTTGCCCAACTCGAGTCTTTCCCGCAGCCCATCGTCGATCGCGCTCGGAGCGACGAACACGATGCTCGACTGCGCGGCCGAGCGTGGCGATGCGCCGAACATTGGTCTCGGCAAAACTGGTTGCGGTGTGGGGATGGAAGCGTTGGCGTCACCCATCGCCGCCCACGCGATCATCCCGCCCTTCAACACCAGATGTGGGCGTACTCCGAAGAAGACCGGGTCCCACAGCACCAGATCAGCGAGCTTCCCCGGCTCGACCGACCCAACCTGCGAGTCGAGCCCGTGAGCCACCGCTGGGGCGATGGTGTACTTGGCCACGTACCGGCGGGCCCTGAAGTTGTCGGCCTCCCCGTCACCGGGCAGCGGTCCCCGTCTCGTCTTCATGACGTGCGCGGTCTGCCACGTGCGAATGATTACCTCACCGACACGGCCCATCGCCTGCGAGTCGGAGCCGATCATCGATATCGCTCCTAGATCGTGAAGAAGGTCCTCGGCGGCCATCGTCGACGCTCGGATTCGGCTCTCGGCGAACGCCAGGTCCTCGGGGAGCCGCGGGTTGAGGTGGTGGCATACCATCAGCATGTCGAGGTGCTCGTCGAGGGTGTTGACCGTGTGTGGCATCGTCGGGTTGGTGGACGACGGGAGCACGTTGGCGTGTGATGCCACAATCATGATGTCCGGGGCGTGCCCGCCGCCGGCTCCCTCGGAGTGGTAGGTGTGTATCGATCTGCCGCCGATAGCCGCAAGGGTGTCCTCCACGTACCCCGCCTCGTTCAACGTGTCGGTGTGCAAGGCGACCTGCACCCCGGCCTGGTCGGCGACCCTCAAGCAGCAATCGATCGCGGCGGGTGTCGACCCCCAGTCCTCGTGAAGCTTGAAGCCGGCTACTCCGCCGCGCAGCTGCTCCCTCAGGGCCTCCTCCGACACCGTATTTCCTTTACCGAGCAAGGCGACATTGACCGGACAGGCATCGAGCGCTTGAAGCATCCGCGCCGTGTGCCAGGAACCTGGGGTCACGGTCGTGGCTTTGGTTCCTTCGGCTGGGCCGGTGCCGCCGCCGATCAGTGTCGTCACTCCGGATCCGATGGCTTCGTCGATGATCTGCGGGCAGATGAAGTGCACGTGACAGTCGATCCCGCCAGCAGTGAGGATCAAGCCGTTACCCGCAATAATTTCAGTAGAGGGGCCGATCACCAGGTCGGGGTGGACTCCGGATGTAATGTCGGGATTGCCGGCCTTGCCCAGCGCGGTGATCCTGCCGTCGCGAACACCGACGTCAGCCTTGACGACGCCCCAGTAGTCGACAACGACCGCCCCGGTGATTACCAGGTCCGGGGTCCCCGATGCGCGCGTCGCTGCTGACTGCGCCATCGACTCGCGGATCGTCTTTCCTCCGCCGAACACGGCTTCGTCCCCCGGCCCGCAACGATCCTCGGTCACTTCGATGAGCAGGTCGGTGTCAGCAAGCCTCACCCTGTCCCCGACCGTCGGCCCGTATAGCGCGACGTACCTGTCCCGCCCGATGGACGTCAACGCTGCTCGTCCGGCCGTCGGTCGACCGGGCCGGCCGCCAATCCGCGCAGGCCCAGCACGACCCGATTTCCGGCGAGCGGGACCAGTTCGACCAGGCGGTTGATACCGGGCTCGAAACGCACCGAGGTGCCGGCCGGGATCGCCAGCCGCTTGCCCCACGCCGCGCCACGGTCGAACTCGAGTGCCTTGTTCGACTCGGCGAAGTGGAAGTGGGAGCCGACCTGGATCGGGCGGTCACCGAGGTTCGAAACCTTCATCGTGACCGCGACCGCCGGCGTTACTACGACCTCGCCGGAACCGACGATGACCTCCCCGGGTATCACGGTATGGGCTGGTGGATCGTGACCAGCTTCGTCCCGTCCGGGAAGGTCGCCTCCACCTGAACGTCCTTGATCATCTCCGGTACGCCCTCCATGACGTCGCTTCGGCTGAGGACGTGGCGGCCGGCGCTCGCCAGGTCCGAGACCGACCTGCCATCTCTCGCCCCCTCCATGACGAAGGCGGTCAGCATCGCCACCGCCTCGGGGTAGTTGAGCTCGAGTCCGCGATGCCTTCGGTCCCGGGCGACCATGGCGGCGACGTGGACGAGGAGTCGGTCCTGTTCGTGCGGCGAGAGCTTCACGCCGACGCCCCGTGCCAAACGCCCTCGGACGCGCGCAGTTCGTCGGACAGAGCCGGCCACACGACGGGATCGTGCCCCGGAACCAACATGAGCCCCTCGCTGGCGGAGAGTTCCTTGAGCCGGCGGATGTTCTCTACCGTGGCCGCCGGATCGCAGTCGATCACTCCCCCGATGGGCAGCTCGTCCACGATGTTCTCGGTCAGATCCGCTGCATCGGCCGCGAACACAAAGCCGCCGCCGCCGACCGACTCGTCGTAGCGCACTACGAAGCTCTGGTGGCCGGGCGTGTGCCCCGGCGTAAGCACGGCAGAAATTCCGGGGGCCACCTCTGTGTCTCCGTCCGCGAGCTTCCAGATGACCTTCGGGTCGTCGTAGTCGATCCGGCAGTAGCCGTTTCGTTCGGCCTCGACTGATCGGTCGAGGCCGAACTCGAGCTCCGCCCTCTGCAGGTGAACTGGTGTGCGGCCGGAGAAGTGACGGATGCCGCCGGCGTGGTCATTGTGAAGATGGCTGACCGCCACCGCGTCGATGGCTTCGATCGGGACCCCTTCGCGGTCCAGCGCTTCCACAAGGGGGTCGCCGCCCGGCGGCAGAATCGGCTCGATCCCGAAGAACGAATCGTGATAACGCCGGCGCAGCGGCGGATCGAGGATCAGCGCAGGGTTGAAACCCGTCTCAAGCAGAACCCAGCCGCCGTCGACTTCCACCAGCACAGCCGGCACTGGCTCGACGAGCCTCTCCTCTGGCGGGCAACCGTGAACCGACCATGATTTCGGCAGGTCCTCCCAGCCCATGGTCAAGAGCACGACCCGCTTGACACCCGGAGAGGAACGCTGAGTCACGACGACGCCACCTTTTTCGGAAGGTGACCGTGCAACACCAGCGTCGCGAGCGTGTCGCAAACCACCCTCGTTGCTACGAGGGAAGTGATGTCCGCCGTGTCGTAGGGCGGGGAGCATTCCACCACCTCTATCCCTGCCAAACCCGCTCTTGCCACACCCTGCACAAGCTCAAGCGCTTCCCGAGGAAGAAATCCGCCCGGCTCAGGCCATCCGGTTCCCGGAACGAACGCCGCGTCGAGGCAATCGACATCGAAGGAAAGCCACACCGCCACTGCGTCGTCCCACGCCACTTCCAGCGCCGTTTCGACGGCCGCCTGCATGCCCATCTCCACGCAGTCGTTCACCGTCAGAACAGTCGTCCCACGTTCGCGGCCGACTTTCACACCCGGGCGCGGCGCCTGCCATCCCCCTATGCCGATCTGGACGAGATTCTTCGCCGGCACGTTCGGAATGTCGGTCGCGTGGAACCAGGGCGTCGTGTGCATCCGTTCGTCGAGATCGGTCTCCTGCGTGTCGACGTGCCGGTCAAAGTGGATGATCCCGAGGTTGCCGTCCAAGTGCTCGGCTACCCCCCGCACGGTCGGATAACCGATGGAATGATCACCACCGAGCACGACAGGAAACGCCCCGGTCGAGTACACGTGAGACACGGCTTTGCTGATCTGGTCGAAGCTCTTCTCGAGATTGCCCGGGATGGTGAAGACGTCGCCGGCGTCCCCGACCGTTATCGACTCCCGTAGGTCGATCCCCAACTCGAAGCTGTACGTGCCGTAGAGAGCCGATATGCGGCGGATGCCCTGCGGACCGAACCTAGTGCCCGGACGGTAGGTCGTGCCGGAGTCGAACGGCGCGCCCAACACGATGACGTCGTACTCCCCGCAACGGCGCACGTCCTCCACGTACGGCGCCTTCAGGAACGTGTTTATGCCCGCGAAGTGCGGCAGCTCCCCTCTCGAGAACGTCGGGATGTTCCGATCGACGATCGAGTCGGCCCCTGGAAGTCCGAGCTCCAAGCCTCTGGCGATCTCCCGCTCCCACGCTGTCGTGGGCAGGATC
>CAZCCS010000181.1:0-6385 GCA_964497005.1 uncultured Acidimicrobiaceae bacterium
CGAAGTCGAAGCGCTCGAGACTCCGAAGGTGCATTTGGGCTATACGGAGACCGTGCCCGGTGACGCCTATATGGCGGACCAGGCCCTCGTCGCGCGCCTTGACCATGGCTTCGACTGCCCCGCCTCGCCCATGCGCCATGGACCATTCGTCTTCTTCTACGAGATTGTGGAGTTGGACGAGATCGACGTGGTCCACTCTCAGTCGCTCGAGGGAACGTTCGAGCTGAGCTCGGGCTGCGTCGGCGGTGCGTTCTCCGGTCTTGGTCGCCAGGAAGAAATGGTCACGATGCTGCGACATCCACGGGCCGATCCTCAGCTCCGAATCGCCATAGGCGGCGGCCGTGTCGATGTGGTTGACCCCGTACTCCATGAGAAGCGGGAGGATCTCGTCGGCTCGTTCTTGCGACATGCGGGCGAGTGCTGCCGCTCCGAAGATCACCCGGCTGCTGCTGTGGCCCGTCCTCCCGAAGTCGAAATATTCCATGTTCCGACTCTTGAGCCTTGGACGGCCGTAGTCAAGAGCGAACGGCTACCCGCCACTCACGGTCTGTAGGCCACTAGGCCTCGCTTCGCCTTGATGTTGCTCAGCAGGGATAGTCAGCGTCGAAAGCGCCCGACGGGTATTGGGTGTAGGTCACCCGGCCGCCGGTGAAGCTGGTGGCGGTGCAGGCGTTTCGCGCGGCCGCCTGCGAGGAGTAGCCGGCGAGCCAAGCCGGGTCAGCGCCAAACGTCGATCCCGTTCCGCCGGTTATCTGGGTCCACTGGTAGCCAGTCGAGTAGAACCCGACGGCGGACACGCCCTCGCTCTGCAGTCCGGCCACCTCGCCTTGAAGGGCTGAGGTGTCGTTGGCCTGGTAGCTGGCGCTCTGCCCGTAACCCGACTCGAGCGTTTCCCAGCTGTTGCCGGTTTCAACGTCCAGCCACCAGGCGGAGGCCGCCGGGTTGATGCTCGGGTTGGTGAGGGCGCTTACTGCCCGTTGGAAGGAATCTCGGGCGGCGTTGTAGCCGTAGTCAAACGAGCACGCGGCCGAGTTTGGATCGGTGGTCGTGCACTGCTCAGGGGAGCTTTGAGCGGTCGGCCAGTGCGCGGAGTAGGCGGGGCCTGGATCGCCAGTGTTGGCGTAGAACTGCAGTCCGTGGCCGTTGGCCCAGCCGGATTCTGCGCCCAGGCAAGGGTTGGTGGAATAGACGATTCCGTCGTTGACCCCAACGATCGATGCTCCGGCCGGCGAGGGGAGTATGGCTCCGCACTGCGGATACGAGATGTCGTAGGCCCCGTTCACCGTCCACGTGAAGGTTGCGCTGGCCGATGCGCCCCCGACCGTGTCAAGCGCGGTCACCTGCACCGACGTTTGGGTGATGGCGGCCGGAGTGCCGGAGATCAAACCGGTCGTGTTGTTTATCGCCAGGCCGCTTGGCAGTCCGTTGGCGCTGTAGTTGAGAGCGCCGCCATTTGAGTCGGTAGCTTGAATCTGCAGTTGCACGGAGTGGCCCGCACTGGAGATCTGCGCTCCCGGATTGGTCAGCTTCACCGCGGTGTTGCCGCCGCCTCCTCCGCCGTGATGATTGCCGGAGGCCCATGCTGGCGGTGCCAACCCGCCGAGCGCCGCCCCCGCGAACAGCATGAAACCGCTGAACCACAGTCCGGGCCTGCGTCCATCTGCTCTCATCATCCGCCCCTTCCGTATCGCGCCGTTCTTACCTTAGCGGGACGGCTGCCGCTGCGGATCTCGTGACAGCCGGGCCTCGCGAAGCGCCGACCGGCGGACCTTTCCGGCGTCGTCGCGCAGGGGCTGTGGGCTGCGCTCGAAGCTACGCGGCCGTTTATAAGAGACCAGCCTGGTTTCGAGGTGGGAACTCAGCTCCTCATCGCTGACCTCCTCGCGGGTCTCCACGATGGCGTGTATGACGTTGCCGTAGTCGTCGTCGGGGAGCCCGATCACGCAGGCGGAGAGGACCGCGGGGTGCTCCTCCAGGGCCGCCTCCACTTCCGCGGGGTACACGTTGGCGCCCCCAACGAGGATCATGTCGGCCTGGCGGTCGGTCAGGTACAGGTAGCCGTCGGCGTCGAACCAGCCCATGTCGCCGAGGGACTCCCAGCCGTCGCGGCTGCGGGCCGTCGCACCTATGTAGCTGTAAGTGGCCCGCTCGCCAGCTGGGCGCATCCAGATCTCGCCGACCTCGCCGGCGGGCATTTCGGCTCCGTCCGAGTCAAGGATCTTCATCTCTCCCATCGTCACCCGCCCGACCGAGCCGCGATGCTCGAGCCACTCTGTGCCGGTAATCACCGTCACCGCTTGGCCCTCTGTTCCGGCGTACAGCTCAACGATCACCTCTGGGCCGAGCCAGTCGATCCAAGCCTGCTTCACGTGTGGGGGACAGGGCGCGGCGAGGTGGTAGGCGGTGCGGAGCGAGGAGACATCCCACTTGAGCCTGTAGTAGTCGGGAAGACGCAGGATGCGCGACATCATCGTCGGTACCAGGTACATATAGGTGACCCGGTAACGCTCGATGAGCTCGAGGCTGCGGGAAGCGTCGAAGCGGTCCATCACGACGATGTGCCCGCCGAGCATGAGAGACGTCATGGAAAAAAGGAACGGTCCGTTGTGGTACAGCGGCCCGGTGCAAAGGAACGTCTCGCGCTCGCCGATGCGGAGCAGTGGTGCGGCTGC
The DNA here is from genome assembly GCA_964497005.1 of uncultured Acidimicrobiaceae bacterium. Taxonomy (GTDB): domain Bacteria; phylum Actinomycetota; class Acidimicrobiia; order Acidimicrobiales; family Palsa-688; genus DASUWA01. The sequence continues at coordinate 2,673 of CAZCCS010000181.1, forward strand.
GGTCACCAACTCGTGCCCGCCGGGCGTGTTGGCCACGATCAGCTTCGGCCGACCGGTGCTGCCACCCGACGTCATTGCCTTCCACATCGGGGACAACGCCGGAGCCAGCGCGGTCTCCTCCACATCTCCCAAATCCTCGTCACTGGGAAGCCATGCCCGGCCGTCCCCGGGGTTCAGGCCCACCACGACCGCCGGGTCGGCAACCTCGATGAGCGCCGCCAGCTCGCCGGGAGGTAGGCGGTACGAGACCGGTTGGGGCACAGCCCCGAGTTTCCAGGCGGCGATAGTGGCCGCGTAGAACTCGGGGCCGTTGGGCAGTGCGATCGTGACCATTGAGCCCTCGCCGACACCGAGCTGTTGCAGGCGGCGGGCCAGTCGGTTTGAACGTCGAGCGAGCTCGTCCCGTGTCACCGTGCGGTCGACAAAGGTGATCGCCGGCTCGTCAGGAGAGTCACTCGCCAGCCGGTCGAACGCAATGCCGAGCGGCGTCATGGCAGGAGGGCCGGTTGTCGGGTCGCTCATTAGACCGGGAAGACGACGCCAGTCAGCTTCTCGGATACCTCCCAAAGCTGGCGCTGCGCCGCAGCGTCGTGGGAGCGACGAGTGGACTTCACCAGGCGAGGGGCGCCGCGTTGCTCGGCAAGGCCCGACGGTCCGTAGTACTCGCCACCCTCGACGCCCGGGTCCGTCGCCGCGCGCAAGGTTGGTAGCGCGCCCATAGCTGCGGATTGCGAAACCAACCCACCGAAGTGTTCATTCAGGAAGTGCAGCGGGCCGGGTGAGTTGCGGGTGAGCTCAGTTCGGGCCGTGCCTGGATGGGCAGCGACAGCGATGGTTGGCGCGCTTGCCGCTGCGAGCCGGCGCTGCAGCTCGTAGGTGAACATCAAGTTTGCGAGTTTCGACTGCGCATATGCCCTGTGGCGGCCGTAGTGGCGTTCCAACTGGAGGTCGTCGAAATGGATCCGGCCGGTCTTGTGCCCGAAACTCGAAATGGTCACGACCCGTGATCCCTGAATGGGCAGGAGCAGGTCGAGCAGCAGCCCGGTGAGGGCGAAGTGGCCGAGATGATTCGTGCCGAACTGCAATTCGAACCCGTCTGTCGTGGTGGACTGCGGCGTCCACATGACCCCCGCGTTGTTGATCAGCAAATCGAGCTTGGGATACTTCGTGCGGATCCGCTCGGCGAAGTCCCGAACCGACGAGAGCGACGACAGGTCGAGCTTCTCGACGTCGGTCTTGGCTTCCGAGCCCATCCGGTCAGCCGCTGCCGCTGTCTTCTCGAGATCCCGGCACGCAAGGACGACGGTCGCGCCGCGCCGGGCGAGGACCGCTGCCGCCTCGTATCCAATGCCGGTATTGGCACCGGTCACAATCGCGACTCGCCCGGTCTGGTCCGGGACGTCCACGTCAGTCCATTTCGTCTTGGTCGCCGTTGGCATGAGGTGACTATAAGCCCGCGGGCGGAATGGTGCGTTTTGCCGTCATTGCCAGACCGCCGGAGCGGATCCTGGAACTGCTTTGATTGCTATCGGGTGAACACCGCGAAGAAGTCGCGGCTGGCGGGCTGCAGATAATGATTCGGCGCGAAGAACATGCCGCTCAGCAGATCCGAACCTCCCGATATTGCAGCCCCGTTGTGCGTGTAGGTGGCGAACGAAACCCATTCCGGGTTGATGTCCAGTTCCATCGCACGAACCGCCCCGGCAGCGATCAACAGCCGGGCGAGTAAGGACGGGTCAAGCAGCGGTCCGGCGACATAGATGAGGTCGCCCGAGCGGGTGACTCCAACAGCGGATCGCCAGGTGTGGCTCACCCCGCCCAGGGTCGCCCCCCAGGCTCCGACCACGGCGACGCTGGGTGCCGGCGTGGCGTTGTCGACCAGTAGGGTGAGGTTCTGGCGGACCGCTTCGACCGTCGGACCGAAGGTGACGTCTCGCCCCCACGAGCCGACTGTGGCGGTGCCGTCGACGTAAATGACCAGCGACGCGGCACCAGCCAGTAGCGGCACGGCAGTACGTCCTTGGTCGTACCACCCGGTGCGATAGGAGTAGATCTTGAAACCGGAGTTGAACGCGGCGAGCAGGCCGGGTTGTTGGACGGCCGTCACGTACCCCTGCTGGGGCCAGGTCCCGTAGGGCTCGCTGGTCCCGGCGTAGAGAGCCAGCCGGGTTGCGGCGGTGTCGATCCAGGCGATACCAGCCGGCGGGTAGCCAGCGGCGGGTCGGAGCTGGGTGGTGTAGATGGTGTATCCGCCTGGCACGGCGCTGCCTGGGGCGGCCTGCCAGGTTCCCTCTCCCGGTGGTGTCGGGCTCACCAGGGGGATCGGTGCGCTGGGAGCGGGAAGCGTGGGCGGGGGAGGAGTGGTGGGCGGCGCGGTGATGACCGTCGTCGTCGAAACGGGTGCTGTCGAAGCCGAGGTGCTCGACCGTGGCGACGCCAGGGGGGTGGATCCTGCTGGGAGAGCGGAAGAAGGCAACGGTCGGTTGGCTCGTCTGGCTGTCCCGCCACAGCTTGTCGCCAGGATCACAAGACCCAGCGCGATAAGTACTCCGACTCGGCGCAGGATCGGTTGCCGAGGTGTGAAACCGTGGGCCGCTCCGCGGGTCGGGACAGCCTGTGAGGCTGCACGTTGCATCCGCTCGCGACTGTAAGAGGGTTCGCAGCGCTAGAGGGAGTCGGGACGTCAGGCGGTTTCTACACCTGCGGCACCCTCGAGCCCGAGCTCCGAGATGCTGATCTCACGCATCTCGACTTTGCGGATCTTGCCTGTGACGGTCATGGGAAACGAGTCGACGATTCGCACGTAGCGGGGGATCTTGTGGTGAGCGATCTTGCCTCGGCAGAAGTCCCGTATTGCGTCTACGTTGACTTCCGCCGCGCCTGGTCGAAGTCTTATCCAGGCCATGATTTCTTCGCCGTAACGGTCATCCGGGACGCCGATGACAGCAACGTCCTCGATGTCTGGGTGGGTGTACAGGAACTCTTCGATCTCGCGGGGATAGATGTTCTCACCGCCGCGGATGACCATGTCTTTGATTCGCCCGACGATTTTCACGTAGCCGTCATCGCGCATCACTCCGAGGTCGCCAGTGTGCATCCAGCCGGCCGAGTCGATCGCCTCGGCGGTCTTGTCCGGCTCGTTCCAGTATCCGAGCATCACGGAGTAGCCCCGGGTGCACAGCTCGCCTGGGGTTCCTCTCGGAACGACCAGTCCGCTCAAGGGATCGACGATCTTGATCTCCACGTGGGGCATCGCCCGCCCGACGGTTCCCGTTCTCCGCTCGATGTCGTCGTCACGGCGGGTCTGGGTCGACACGGGAGAGGTTTCGGTCATGCCGTACGCGATCCCGACTTCTTTCATGTTCATCTCGTCGATCACCCGCTTCATCACCTCAACCGGGCACGGCGACCCGGCCATGATGCCGGTACGGAGAGAGGTGAGGTCGTAGCTGCTGAAACCGTCAGCCGCCAGCTCGGCTATGAACATCGTCGGGACGCCGTAAAGGGAAGTACAGCGCTCCTTCTCCACGGCTTTCAAGGTCGCCTCGGGATCAAAAAGAGGGGCCGGGATGACGATCGTCGATCGGGCGGAGATGCCCTTCGCGCCGGAGATCCCCCATGCGCGCGCCGAGCTCGCCGACGTCGTCGTCGGCGCGGCGGACGTCCTCCCCGGCGATGGCTACGACGTCTACCTGAAGCCGTTCCGGACGATC
>CAZCCS010000182.1:0-6382 GCA_964497005.1 uncultured Acidimicrobiaceae bacterium
GGGCGTGATTTCCGCCGCGATCGCAGTCCTCGTTATGGCGTTCATAGGCGTCGGGATGTGGATCGCCTTCAACACAACGTTTAGTCATGCGGCGAAGCATGTCGACAATCAGGTCAACTGCATCGGCCAGACCAACACCAACTGCTGACGGCCGGCGGTGCCGGTTCGATTCGGCCGGCGTCGGACTGGTCGGGACCCTCGTCGGGTTCGCCATATTCCTAACCCTGCTGCTGTTCTCAGCCCAGGTATTGGTCAAGCTTTACGCGACGTCGACCCTCACCGCGGCTGCGACCCACGCCGCCGAGGATGTCGCCTACTCGACGGATCCCGCGGCGACCGCGCCCACTGCAGAAGCCGATGCGAGGGCCCGACTTGGCAGCTTCGGCGCGAGCCACGCGGCGTTCTCGTGGATCGAGATCGACGGCAACGCGGTGGTTCTCAAAGTGACCGGCAGCAGCCCGGGATTCCTGCCGCTGCCCGCCGAGTGGAGCAGGATCAGCCGCACAGTCAGAGTTCGAACCGAGCGTTTCCGATGAGTCGTTCGAGGGGTGAGGCCGGCTTTGTGGGCGGGTTCGCCGGCCTCTTGTTCGGCCTGGCGATCTTCGTGATAGGGACTCTTCTGGCGGCGTACGCGTGGTCGGTCGTGGAGACCAAGGCCGCCGCGTCGGCGGCAGCGCGCGAGGCCGCCAGAAGTTACGTCCAGGCTCCAGACTCCACGACAGGAATCGACACCGCGCGGCAGGCCGCGCTGGCTGCGCTGTCCGGACGGGTCGCCAATCCCCGAGCAGCCTCGGTAAGTCTCACGTCTGGTGTCTTCGGACGCTGCCAACGCATCACCATCGCCGTCACCTACCCCGCGCCTGCGCTCCAGCTTCCGCTCGTGAAGACGATCGGCCCTCTGGGCGGCCACCTGGTCCGGGCGGAGCACTCCGAGGTGGTCGACCCCTACCGAAGCGGACTTCCCGGGACCGCAGCATGCGCTTGAGCGGCATCGCCGACCGCCGGCGGCAGGATCGATCGTCTACCGATCGCGGCAGCGTTCTTGCACTGGTGCCGGCGGGCTTCCTCGTTCTTGTTGCGCTCGCAGCGCTCGCGGTTGACTCGGCGGTTGCTTACCTGGGTCAGCAGCAGCTTCATGACGCGCTCGTGGCCGCGGCGAACGATGCGGCGTCATCCGCGATCGATCACTCGGCTTTCTACGGCTCGGGCTCAGTTGTGATCAGCCTTCCGGCTGCAGAGCAGGTGGTCTGCCAGAGCGTCGTCCAACAGCACGTTTCGCAGCTGCACCAAGTGAAACTGTGGCTCGGAGTCAACGGGGCCGAGGTCAGGGTGATCGGTGAGGCGAAGATCGATGCGGTATTCGGCAGGGCCATCCCGGGTTTCGGCAGCAGACAGGTGCGCGCGGCCGTCGACGCGGTGGCGGCCACCGCGCCAGGCGAGAAGCCCGGGCCCGCGCCATCTACCGTCGTACCGCTCGCTTGCAGCTAACCCGGTCGGCGTTCCAGCGTTGCGACGAAGGCGATCAACGCGTTGAGCGCTTCGATCCGTTGCTGCGCCTGATCCGATTGTGCTGCGATATCGCCGGCCGCCGCGTCCACCCGCGACAACACCCCAGACCATTCCGTATCGAGGCCTTCTCCCGGCGATCCCAACGAATGTGCGCGGGCGTCGTCTGAGAGCAACGCGGCCCGCCCGTCGCGGGCGGTAAGGTCGTCGACTAGAGACGTCAACACCGGGAGTGCTCTCGTAGACCAGGCGTGAGAGGGGGCAGGCGTGCTCGATCTCGCCGATGATGTGGCGGCCGAATGTCCGTCGGTCAACGTCACCGCCACGAGCACCGCCACCGCGATCAGCAGCTCCAGTGCCACGCCCCCGGGGCGCTCCCTGAGCAACCTGCTGGGCGATCGCCGGACCACGACTGTAGGTGGCGGCGGAGGGGGCTCAGTGAGGCGAAGATCGCCAACTTCCGTCGTGGAGTCGCTCGGTCCTCGCCGGCGCCCGGTCTGCGCCGGGCGGCCCCAGTCGCCCATCGGCAGCGGTGTCTGTTTGGCAGCCAGGCTCTTCAGGCTAGGCGGGCAAGCCCCGCCGGGCGCGGCAAGAATGGACCGCCCATGCGCCTCGTCGTCGCAACCTGCTCAGTGGACTACGTCGGGCGCCTCTCCGCGCACCTCCCGCCGGCAAGGAGACTGATCATGGTGAAGGCGGACGGGTCGGTCTCCGTTCATTCCGACGGGGGCGCCTACAAGCCGTTGAACTGGATGACCCCGCCGTGCCGTCTGCGGGTCGAGCCGGAACGGTGGGTCGTCTCCAACGACAAGGGCGAGACATTGACGATCGTCATCAAGGAGGTTCATTCAGACCAGTCCCACGACCTGGGAGTCGATCCGGGGTTGGAAAAAGACGGCGTGGAAGCGCACCTCCAGGAGCTGCTCGCCGCGAATCTGGACGCGTTGGGAACTGGGTTCAGCCTGATCCGGCGCGAGTACCCGACCGACATAGGTCCGGTCGATTTGCTGTGCCGAGACACTCAAGGAAGGGTCGTCGCGATCGAGATCAAACGCCGCGGTGAGATCGATGGTGTCGAGCAGCTCAGTCGTTATTTGAAGCGGCTCGATCTGGACGGCCGGCTGCGACCAGTTAGGGGGATTCTCGCGGCGCAGCAAATCAAACCGCAGGCCCAGGTCCTTGCAGCCTCACGAGGAATCGAGTGCGTCGAAGTCGACTACGACCAGCTACGCGGCGCCGGCGACGGCCGCCTCACCTTATTTTGATTATTGGGTTCTGATTATGGGGTTCTAGTCGCAGGTCTAGGCGTTTCCCGTCTCGAACTCCGCGTTGTCGTCCCACAAGCCGAGAGTGCCTGGGGTGACGCGCTGCGGCTTGGCGGAAGCGGGCGCCATGTCGGCCAGGCGCTCCGAGACGGCTTCCACCGCGCGGGTGATCGGGTCGACGATCGCGGTAGGAAGCGGCGCTCCGTCACGGATGACGTCCTCCAGCTTGCGTTCCGGCACCGGGACTGGAGCGGCGACCGCCAGACGACCGGCGATGGGTGACGAGGTAACGGGCAACGTCGACGTGGTCGAGTCGAGAAGGCTCACAAGGGCTCTGGCCGTTTCGGCCCGCGAGCGCGGGTTTCGCGGTGAGCGGTTGACGACGGGCAGGATTCTCTCCGGTCTCACTCCTGCGACAGCGAGGCGGCGGATCAGCCCCGACAACGAATAGACCCCTTTGACCCCTGGCGCTCCGACGGCCAGGACCACACTGCTCCGTAGAACTGAGGCTCTAGCCAGGTGGTTGCGCTCCTCGACATCTGCTGAACCGCCTTCGGCCTCGCTTTCGAAGTCCCCGGTCACGTCTGCCACCACGACCTGAAAGGCCCGCCGCAGCCCTTCAAGAGCCGCGTCGACCGAGCGCGGCCGGAGAGCCGACCATGCGTGGGGCTGGCGAAGCCCGACAAGCAGGTGATAGCCGCGGCGAGGCACCTCGAAGGTCGTTCGCAGGACCTCGTGCGGGTCAGGGGAGCCGAGACGGTGCGCCTCGACCAGCTCCTGGACCCCGGGCCCCAGTTCGAGGGCGTCATGGAGCATCGCCTGGTCCGCGTGACGGGCGAGGTCGGCGAGCACGACTCTTCGGCCGTTACGGGCGTCCATACCGAGACCCTGTGCGAGAGCCATGGCGACGGTCGACGTGCCGGTGCCCCCGGCACCGCACACGGTGTACATCTGGGCGAGCCAACCCGGCGGCACCGGGTCGTTGAGGGCCGCGGGCATCCGGTCGCCGAGCCCGACCGGGCGGCAGTGTGCGCCCAGCACCTCGAGCAGGTCATCCCTGCTGAACTCGCTCCGAAGCTCAGCCGCGACCCCGATGTCCAGCGAGACGAACGACGGGCCCAAGCGGTCGCGAACCACGACCACGGGCGTCGACGCCTCTCCGGCGGTGTGCACAAGGTCCCGATCTAGGGCAGGGCTGGCGGCGTCCACCAGAAGAGCCGAATGCCGGCGACCCGACGCCAGGCGTGCCCGGACCTCTTCGACCGAAACGCACTTTATGAACTCTGCCGCGATTGCCGCGGAGTTCGACCACTGTGCGACTGCGTCAAACCAGTCCGCGCGCGCGGGGGCTAGGCCAAGCAGAACGTAACGGTCGCCGCTCACCCGCCGCCGCCCGCCGCCCCGGCATTGCTCGCCTCGGCTGGTCCGACGCCGTCCGATGGCTCGGCGGCAACCAGTGTCAAGGTGCCGGCGTGGGACGCAGCGATCACCGCCTCGACCTCCTGAAGTGTGGAAACGTCGATGGTCACTGTTTCGGCAGACGGGTTGGAAAGCAGACCCGAGCTGCCCCGCGATACGCCCTGGAGCGTCGCTCCCCGCACTACGACCGACACCGTCGCCGACCCTCCGCTGCCGGCCGCTTCGAGCACGTCAACCGGTTGGCCCGGGATCAAAGCCCCCAAACTTGCCTGGTCTACTGCGACCGTGACCGGCCTGACCGAGGGGCTGGAACCCCCGTTGGTCAACATGGAGACCTCGAAGAGCTCGCCCTGCGCGATTGGAACGGCAGCGGTCCTCCCCACCAGGCGTGCGGGGTCGCTGAAGGCGGCACCCGACACCCCGGAAGGAAGACTCATCGTCTTCGTCGAGAGATCCTCCGGTTCAATGACGGACCCCGCCGTCAGGGGGCGTGCAGCCACCACATAGCTCTTTCGGGCTCCGCCGCCGGCGCCGTCCAACACCGCCGCGAACACGACCAGCGCGGCGGCGGCCACCAGAAACCCTCCGAGGAGCGCCCTGGCAGAAGGCAGAGCCCTCCGACGGCCCACTAGTCTGCGTGGGGAACCGTCACCGGCGGGGGAGCGGCGCTGGTCAGCGGCACGTCTCAGGCGCTCTTGCGGCGCTTCAAGGGTGGGGTCCCCAGGCTCCCGCCACACCACACATGAAATCTAACGAGAAACTACCGCTTTGTCTATAGGTTCGGTATGATGGCCGGCATGAGCGAGTCGATCCAGTGGATGGGCACAAGAGAGGCCTGCGAGCGGCTTGGAGTGACCCTGCGCACCCTCTATCGCTTCATCGACGAGGGCCAGCTTCCCGCATACAAGATGGGCCGGGTTATCCGGGTTCAGGCGACGGACGTCGAGGATTTCATCGGCCGTATGCGGATCGAACCGGGCACCTTGGAGCACCTGTACCCCGAGCCGAAGCCGCGCGAAAGGCGGCCGCAGGAGCAGGACGCCGGGCCTTCCAGGGCCTAGAGCCAAGGCTGCCCTTATGCGAGCTACCGCAGCTCGCATACCTCGATGTGGTCGGTACGGATGTGGACGCTGCGGCGCGCCGGCGCCTCGGTACGGACCGTGACCAGGTCGGTTCCACACCCCACCAGCTCGCCCGACACCTGGGTCCCACCGGCGAGGTGGACGCATACCGGCGACCTCTCCTCGGCCAGGCCGGCCAGGGCCGCCTCGAAGGAAAGTTCGAGGTGAGGGAAGCGGCTCCCGGACGCAGGGCCCTCTTTCCAGACTGCCACGATGCGATCGTTGGGGATCAGGAGCGGGTACCCACCACGCTGGTCGAGGGCACAGAAGTCGCGGCCGACACCGACGAGGACACCGGTCAGCCGCCGGGCACCTACTCCCAGGGTGACCTGGGCGAGGGTCTCGGCGAGGTCGACGAGAAGCCCCGCCCAGGTGGCCTCTCCTGCCGCCTGGTCCCGCAAAGACCTCTCCCTCGAGCGGGTACCGGCGGCTTCGGCGGCTCGCTCCGCCGCAGCCCACCGTCCGAAGGCCGCCGCCAGGCTCTCACCGTCGCCGTCCCGCTCCACTGCACGCAAAGCTAGCGTCGTGTTGATGGATCCGAACTGCCTGTTTTGCAAGATCGTCGCCGGCGATGTGCCGTCAAAAGAGGCGGCGTCCACCGCGAATACCTACGCCTTTTTCGACATCAACCCGGCGGCACCCGTTCACGTGCTGGTCGTGCCCCGCGAGCACATCACCAACGCGGCCGAGATCGGTCCTGAGCACGCGGCTGTCCTCGCCGAGATGATGGCGACTGCCCGACAGGTGGCCGATCAGCAGGGGATTCTCGAGCGGGGCTACAGGCTGGTCTTCAACGTCGGCCCGGACTCACTGAACAGCGTTCCGCATCTTCACATGCACGTCATCGGCGGACGCCAAATGGGCTGGACCCCGGCCTGAGGGCGCCACAACCCTCACTGCCCTCCCATCAGGCGGTACCCTTGGCATCGAGCACGCCCGTGTCCACGACCGTCACTGTCACAGTCCCCAACCATCTGATGCCTCGCCTCGTTGGTCCACTCAACGAGAACTTGCGGTTGGTCGAGGATGCGTTCGAGGGGACCACGATCTTCGCCCGGGGCAACGAGTTCA
>CAZCCS010000183.1:0-6366 GCA_964497005.1 uncultured Acidimicrobiaceae bacterium
GCTTCGAGCTCGCCCTGCCTCTTCGCCACAACCTCGCGCGCGGACACGGCATTGCTAAGGGCGGCATCGGCCTGGCCGATCTTGTGGTCGATATCGGAGAGAGCGGCGCGCTCGGGCAGCGCCTCTCTGCGATGGTTCAGCTGGTCGACGCGGGTGTCGGCCTGCTGAAGGTCGAACAGGGACTGGAGATCATCGGTGCTCACCGCGTGATGCTCCCGGCGGGTCGCCCTGATCTGTCCAAAGGAGGGTTCACGTCAGTGGCCATGCCCGTGCCCCGGCGGTGTCTGGGTCGGGGGGGTGGTGCCGCCGCCGCTCGAGCCGCCAGCTCCGCCCGCGCCACCACCTCCGGAGGGGGGCGGCGGCTTCGAGTTGTTGTAGTTGTACGGGTAGTAGCTCACGTAGGTGCCGTTGTGGTCGAGGACGTCATCGTGGACGAGGGAAGGTGAGGTTATGTAAACCGGGGCAGGTAGCAGACCAAAGTTCGGCGGGTTGAAGCCTAGGACCGGCTGGTTCGCCAGCGCGACGGACATGAAGTCGTGCCAGGTGATCGCTGGGAAGGTACCGCCGTAGACCTGGCCGAGACCGCCGACGTTGACCATCGGAACTTCTGCGTGTCCGCTTCCCATCCACACCGTTGCTTCGAGTTGTGGGGTGAAGCCGTTGAACCACGCGTCGACGGTGTTGTCGGTGGTGCCGGTCTTGCCGGCGGCCGGGCGGTTGTACAGCTCCGCCGCGGTGCCGGTCCCGTTCTGCACAACGGATTGGAAAGCGACCGTCACTTCCTCGGCGACCTGTTCGGGGAGAACCCTGTGCCCCGGGTCGGCGCCGTTGTAGATCGTGGCACCCGACCGGTCGACGATGTGATCCACGAACGTCGGGTGGTGGTACACACCGCCGTTTGCGACGGTCGCGTACGCGGCGGCGAGCTCGATCGGATGGACCGCCACGCTGCCGATGACGATCGATGGATAAGGCTGAAGGTTGGACGTGATCCCGAGGCTGTGCGCCATCGCGATCACGCTGCCGAGCCCCACCTCGTGAGCCAGTCGGATGTACGCGCAGTTCACCGACAGGGCAGTGGCCTGCTGAAGGGTGAGAACGCCGGCTCCGGCATCGCCCTCGTCGTTGTGAGCCGGGTGGTTGACCAGGTCGTGGTCGGTGGGAAAGTCGATCGCGCAGGGAGACTGGCCGTCGAGGGTGTCGAAGATGGAGTAACCCTTCTCCAAGGCGGCAAGCAAGGTGAAGATCTTGAAACCGGACCCGGGTTGCCGGGTCCCCTGGGTGATGACGTCGAAGTGGTCCTGATTGAAGTTGTTCCCTCCGACCATCGCGCGCACCTTCCCGGTGTTCGGGTCGACGGCGACCATGGCTTCCTGGAAGCCCCGATTGTTCGGCGGCGTGTCGTGGGCGATCACCCCTTCTGCGGCCGCTTGCGCGCCCGGGTCCAGGTTGGTGTATATCCGCAGGCCGCCTTCGAACACGGCTTGGTAGCGCTGGTCGTACGTGCCCCCCAGCGGGCTGCCCGAACCGAGCAGCTCTGTGACGACCTCACTGACGTAGTAATCGCTCACCGGGTCCGCGCTGACAGGCGGCAGCACTATGGACGTGGGGAGCGGCGACGCCTCCGCCGCGGCCTCTTCGGCCGCGGTGATGTCCCCGTAGTGAAGCATCCGGTCGAGGACCTGCGTGCGGCGCTGGCGGGACTGCGCCGGCTGGAGGATCGGGTCGTACCCGCTCGGGTTCTGGATCAGGCCGGCGAGCGTTGCGGCCTGCGGAAGGGTGAGCTGGCTGGCGTGCTCGCCGAAGTACGTGCTGGCCGCGGCCTCGACGCCGTAAGCGCCGTTGCCCAGGTAGATGGTGTTGAGATACGCCTGCAGTATTTCGTCCTTGCTGTACTTGCGCTCCAGACGGTCCGCAAGCACCGCCTCCTTGATCTTCCTCGAGAGCTTCCGTTCCGACGTGAGGTACGTCTGCTTGACCAGTTGCTGCGCGATCGTCGACCCTCCCTGAAGACCCGCCCCCGACGAGTCGGCCGCAAATGCACGGGCGATCGACGGGATGTCGAAGCCACCGTGGATGAAGAACCGGTGGTCTTCGGTGTCGAGCACCGCGGTGACCGCTATCGGGGATACCTGTTTCAGGGGTACCGGCTTCCGGGTCTGGGACGCAGTCAGCACAGCTAGCACCGTCGTGCCATCAGCGGCGTAAACCGTGGAGCCCCCCAGAGGCGTGCTGTCGAGCGCCGCCAATGGCGGGATTGTCGCGCTCGCGGACTGATGAAAAAGGGCGACCCCGATGGCCGACAGCGCCGTCAAAGATCCCGCCATGGCGAGAGAAGCAGCGACGACGATGACGACTAGGCGTCTCAACCCTGACACGTCAGATCAACGGTACCCACAGACGCCGGCCGGGACTCGGTCACCTCCAGCTTGCAGTCGAACACCCGCTCGAACAGCTCCCGCTTGCGTCTGAGGCCCCAGATCTCGAGGTCGATATCGTCATCGGCGTCGACGGTCACTTCAACGACACCGGGCCGCGCTTTCACCGACACATCCTTGACTGGTCCGCCGTGGCTGCGGTCGAGCCCGTCGGCCACCTGCAGCAGCGCGACCAGCTTGTTGACTGTTCGCCTCTCGTCGCTAGAGAAGCGCCCGTACGGCTCAAAAGAAGGTTTGGGGGTTCCCCGCTTGTGGAACCGCCCCAAGGAAGCCAGCACCGCGACCTCATGGGGGCTGAACCCGCGGAGGCGGCCGTTTTCGACGAGGTATGCGGTGTGACGCTCGTGGCCGTCCTTGCTCACATATTCGCCGATGTCGTGGAGCAGAGCAGCCTGCTCCAAAAGCTCCTTCTCCTGCTCCCCGAGGCCGTGCAGCTCGGCGGTCCCGTCGAAGAGTTCGCCGGCGATGCGCGCAACCTTGCGGGCGTGCACTTCGTTGAAACCGGATCTCCGGCAAAGACCGAGCACGGATTCCCGCCGCATCGCTTTGGGGTCCGGGTCCCATTCGGCGCGGCTGTGGTGGCGGATGGCGTCGAGCACGATGCCCTCGCGGAGTGCCCACTCACAACCGACCATCGTGTCGAGGCCCGCAAGCTTCATGACCGTGGTGGCAACGAGCGCGCCGGCGGGGAGAAGATCAGCTCGTCTGGCTTCGACGCCGGGAAGCGCGGCACGCTCCGCGGACGTCATCGACAACAGATCCTTGGTGAGAGCCTCCAGGTCGTGGAGGCTGACGCTCAGCTGGTTGACCGAAGAGGGAACCGGACGACCGTGCTGCACTTGGCTCAGTCCAATGAGAGTCCTGAGAGTTCCACTGCTGCCGATCGCGAACTGCGCGCCGGCATCGGAGACCCGGGGCAGCAGAGGGTGGTTCACCATGCTCGTCACGGCCTCCACGACCCTCTTGCGATCTGAGCCGGTCGGCGGATCACCCTTCACCAACGCGGCCGTGAGGCGCGCCACACCCAGCTTGAGGCTCGCCGACCAAGAGAGCCCGGTGGCGTCCCCGATCATCAGCTCCAGGCTGCCGCCGCCGAGATCCATCCCCAACGCCGGTCCGGGGTCGATCACGACGCTCGTCCGGATGGCGTCGAAGATAAGGCGGGCCTCTTCCTTTCCGCTGATCACGCGCACCTTGACGCCGGTGGCATCCTCGATCCGGTCGACGACTACGAGCGAGTCGCTGGCCTCTCGGAGGGCGGACGTGGCGCAAGCCACGACCTCGTCCGCTCCCAGGGAGTCTGCGAGCGCCTTGAAGCGTCCGACGGTGTCTAGGGCGTCGGCGGCCGCTTCGTCGCCAACCTTGCCGGTCCGGGCGACGATGCTGCCCAGGCGAAGCATCTCCTTGTCCCGCGCTAGCGGCTCGAAGGTTCCGTCCGGGCGTGCGTCTGCTACGAGGAGGTGGAACGAGTTGCTGCCGAGGTCCATTGCGGCGATCCGCACCCGTTGAAAGTACCCGTTCACCCGCCCACGGCTTGGGCAATGCTGTACCCGGCGAGCCCGGTGAGCGCCACGGCGGTGGCGATACGGGCGACCTTGACCGAGACGAACCGCAGAATTCCCGACCCGGCCACCACCGCCAGGGCGGCGACCGCCCCCAATGCGGCGAGAGCCGCCAACCCGACGGTCAGAGGCTCGTGGTAGCGAGCGGCAAGGTTGGCGGTGATTATCTGGGTCAGGTCTCCCCACTCCGCGACGAAGATCACCCCAAAGGACGTGAACAGGGCGTTCCTCCCGGTCCAGGTCTTCGCGGCGCGGTCGTAGTCGTCATGGTTCCGGGTCAGGAACGCGTAGAGGGCGCCGGCCAGGAAGATGGCGGCGACCACCGCGTCCAGCGCCTGGTGGGAGATCAGGTGGAACAGGGCCACCCCGATGCCGACCGCGATCACAACATGGACTGCGAACGCGGCTACGGCCCCCGCCCAGACCGCGATCGGCCTTCCCCGCGACGCCAGCAGAAGGCTGGCGAACATGGTCTTGTCGGGGAGTTCCCCGAGGAACACCAGCGGGAACACCGCCGCGGCGACGCTCAGCGACACGGGCGGGTTAGCCTACCCAGGCGGTGAGGATGATCCGTCTCCTGCGAAAGGTGGCCTTCTGGGAGGCGACGTTCTTCGTCGCCCTGTGCGCGGCGTGGCTGGTCTCGGTCGCCGGCTACAAGCTGACCGGCCCCTGGGCGGCGGCGCTGGTGGTCGTGGGGTTCACTCACGGTTGCGTCTTCACCGCGTACCTCTTCCTGGTGCTGGTCGTCCGGTCGAGGATGCGTTGGAGCCTGTTCACGACCCTCAGTATCCTCGTAGCCGGCCTCATTCCGGGCGGCGGCTACGTGGTGGAAGCCCGGGCGCTCAGCGGTGCCCGGGTCGAGGCCCTGGGGAACGTGCTCGAACGCGCTTAAGCGGACAACGGTCGGGCAAGTGTTACGGCCGGGCGTGGGGCTGGGGTCCCCACGCTCCGGAGGAGGCCGGGGTTGGGGCCCCCGCCGGGCAAGTGTTACGGCCGGGCGTGGGGCTGGGGTCCCCACGCTCCGGAGGAGGCCGGGGTTGGGGCCCCGGCCGGGTTCATAACCACAGCAAGACGATCGTCCGA
Organism: uncultured Acidimicrobiaceae bacterium; assembly: GCA_964497005.1. Classification (GTDB taxonomy): domain Bacteria; phylum Actinomycetota; class Acidimicrobiia; order Acidimicrobiales; family Palsa-688; genus DASUWA01. The sequence continues at coordinate 5,084 of CAZCCS010000183.1, forward strand.
TCGTCGTGGCACCCCTGCCGGGAGAAGTCAGCGATGGCGGCCAGGGCGAGCGGCGCCGGTCGTCCGGATATGAGCGTGGTAAAAGCTGGCGCCACCGTGTTCGGGCCATCCCGCCAGGGGTCGGCGATACCGTCGCTGGCCAGAACCAGGATGTCGCCTTCCTCCAGGCGGGCGGTGGTGACTTCCACCTCAGGCTCATCGGACGGCAGGGCCTCGGTTTCGACGCCGATGGTGTCGGAGTCCCCGGGAACGACGTCGAAGACTTCGCTCCATTCCGCACCGTCACGCCCGCCTGTCGCGACGATGAATGCGGTGCTGTCACCCACCCGCCCGAGGACGACCTCCCCGTCCCGCTCGACCACCGCCACGACAAGCGTGGTGGCACCTTCTCCTGCGCAAGCTGAGTTGGCGGCCTGGATGGCGGCTCCCACCGCGCCCGCAGCGCCCAGCTGCGGTCGATCGCTGTGGTGGGCCACCGCTGCATCGACCGCCGCTGACGCCGCCGCTTCTGCCGCCCGCTCCGAACCCTCGACGGTTCCAAGCCCGTCTGTGACCGCCAACGCGATCCGGCTTTCGCCGACCGCCCAGGCGAAGCTGTCCTGGCTCGGCTCGCCGGCAAGCCGGTGGCGGACTCCCGTCACGGTCGCTGCACGAAGGGTGCACCACTCAGTCGAGCCTCCCTCGGCCCGGTAGGCAGCGGTGATCGCGTCGCCGTGGGTCGCGAGCCGGGGTTCCTGCGCCGAAGCGGAAGAGGGGCGGCCTAGGACTGGCGAAAGCCAACCGCCGTCCTCCGAGGAGCGTTGGTCGGACGTCAACCTCGAAGTCAGTCGAGTGGATCGACAGGGATTGCGTGCATACTCGGCAACTCGGGCACGACAAGCTGCGCCGAGCCCGAGTAGACGCTCGCCGAGGAACTGACGATCGACTGAACCAGCCCAGACATCAGTTCCGGGACCACCCGGCTTGGCGGCGCGCCTTCGTCGGCGACGAAAGCTCGGTTCGGCTTCGACTCGACCACCTCCGCCAGGATGGCGGGATCGGCGTCGCCGAATCCGAACGCCAGGATGTTGGGGTGGCGCTTCCACGAGGCGTCGGTCAGCCGGGCGTGGGCCGCCCGCCATCGTTCCGGATCGTCGGTCGGCCTGCCGTCCGAGATGAAAACAACCGCCGGCCGGTACCACTTGTCGCCTCCCGCCCGGCTCGACTGGTAGTCGGTCTCGATCTGCTGCCGAAGGTGGTCGAACGCTGCGGCGTACGAGGTGCGGCCCTGAGCGGCTACCTCG
>CAZCCS010000184.1:0-6357 GCA_964497005.1 uncultured Acidimicrobiaceae bacterium
CTGGTCGTTCGGGTTGGAGTTCGACGGCATCGAGATAAAGGGGATTCAGGAAGTCGACGGCCTGAAGCTCGAAGCCGACGAGATAGAGCTCAAGCACAACACCATCGACGGCAAGTACATCAACAAGCGGCTCCCCGGCCGGAAGAAGTCAGGCGAGATCACACTGACCCGTGGGATCACAGGTGACAAAGGCTGGGTGAACTGGATCGAGCACGTCTTCAAGGGCGACATGACCTCGGCTCGCAAGCACGGGGTCATCAAGATCTACGACTACAAGGGCGAGAAATCGCAGGAGTACAAGTTCACCAACGGGTGGCCGAAGTCCCTCGAAGTATCGAGTCTGAAGGCCGGTGACACGAGCATCGTCACCGAGAAGCTGACGATCGTGCACGAGGGCCTCGAGAAGGGCGCTTGATGCGCCGGGTCGTATCGACCCTGTCCTCAGAAACGCCGAGTCAGGTCGCCGCTCTCACCGACGGCGACGTCCCGGACCGAGCCGGTGAACCTCCGGCTCGGCCCGACACGTTCAGGACAGAGTTCGACTTCGAGCTTCCCCGCGGCTACGTCGACTCGCACGGGGTGCTTCACAAGACCGGGACCATGCGCCTGGCGACAGCGCGTGACGAGCTTCTCCCGCTGCACGACGACCGGGTGCGAGAGAACCCGGCCTACCTGACAGTCGTGTTGCTCTCTCGTGTGATCACCCGGCTGGGAACCATCGAGGGCGACGATGTCCGCGCCAGTGTGGTCGAGAACCTTTTCGCTTCCGACCTCGCTTTCCTCCAGGACCTGTACAGAAGGATCAACACCGAAGGGCACACCCGCGCCGCGGTCGCCTGCCCCTCGTGCCACGAGCGATTCACGGTCGATCTGGCCGGTGGTCGCCCGGGGGAACCGTGACGTACGCGACCGACCGAGTTTTCGAGGAGGTGGCGTACGTCGCCTATCACTTTCATTGGTCCCTGGACGACCTGTTGGACCTCGAGCACCCGATGAGGCGGCGGTTCGTCGACGAGATCGCGAAGATCAACCGGCGAATCTCCAGCGGGGAGTGACCGGGTATGCGGCTCCTCGACCGCCGGCGCCCAGGGCGTCGCGCCCACGCAGGGCGGGAGACTGAACCGGCTATAGGCACGCCCCCGGAACGAGAGATCATCCGTCCCGAGGATCTTGTCGACCGGCCGGGATGGTCGACCCTCCCCCCACCCGAGCCGCTGCTTCCTCCTGTCCCGTTCGTCGTATCGAGGACGTTCTCCGACGACCTTGTCTCCTGGCAGGCGCCCGAGCTTTTCGTGGCCCCCTTGGCGCACGGCGTCTCGGAACTCGCGCCGATCGGGACCGTCGAAGCCCGTACGGTCCCAACCGGGACCGCCACCGTCTCGACTATCCCCGACACCCAGGCGACCGGCTACCCCGAGCTCGTGCTCCCGGCGCGCCCGGGGGATTCTGGCCTCACCGAGGTGACCGACTTCGGTACCGACGGGGAGAGACCACTCCTCACGGGATCGGCGGGCACATCCGAGTCGCGGGGCACATCCGAATGGCGGGCCGCATCCGAGTCGCGCCGAGCCCCGATCCCGGAACCACAGCAGGTTCCTCAGCCGCCACCCTCCGGCTTGCCCGCTGCAGAGCCCTCGATGTCGCTGCCCGTCCGAGAAGATCGAAAGGCAGCAGCCCCGCCGGAGCCCGCTGCCATCACGCCCGGTTGGCCTGCTCCCGCCGAGGGTCAACCCGTTTCCCGGCCGCTCGTAACCGCGCCGGCTCCGCCGAACATGCCTCTGGCTCGCGTTGCGGGAGCGAGGCTCATCCCGTCCGACGAAAGGCGTGATCGAAGCGAGCCGCATTCGGGTGCGATCGAACAACCGGGTTCTGCTGCTCCGACTGCCCCCGACCCGGAGATCGGTCCTCAGACGGGTCAGGGTACGAACCCGCTCCTCGGGGACGGGCAAGCGCCCTCGATTCAGCCGACCAGGTCGACGACGCTCGTCACGCCTGACCAAGACGCAGCTGAAGGCACGGCAATCGGGCCGAACGCGGACAGCATGCCCGTGGTCGCCCAGCAGCCTGAGGCCGGTTCCGCAGAGCCGGCGGAGAGCCCAGCGTTCTCGGACCAACCCCGCGTCCCCGGTGTCTCCGTCCCCTTGGCCGACGGGCCGGCACCCGGAGATGAGGCGAAACCCCCGTTGATCGGGACGCGGCGGAGTGGACTGGGTGCGCCGATGCACCAGCTCCCCCCGACCGCGGCGTCACTGGACGTGGCGGCTCTCACCGAGCGTCAGTCGCGCCGAGCCCGGCAGATGCTTGCCGGGCGGGCAGCGGCCGGACCATCGCCAGCAAACCCATTTCTTCAGCTGGCGACCCGGCATGCTCCGCCAGCGACCGCACCCGCGACGCCGCGCCCGCCCTTACACGTTCAGACGGTGATGACCGTCAGCGAAGCAGCCGACATGCCGGTAGTCGCACTGGAGGGACTCGGACCGGTATTCGCCGGCAAGGCCCCAGCCGACCTACCCCAGCTTGACGCCGCACCCGGCATCCCGACTACTCGGTTAGGACAGCCCGGCCTCCCCGGCCGGTCGGGAGCTGCGGAAGGCCGAGCCGTGCGTACCTTGGTCGGGCAGCGCTTCGGCGTGGACCTTTCGTCTATCCCTGTCGACCGAACCCCTCAGTCCGCGGCGGCAGCACGCCGGATGGACGCCCGGGCTTACGCGACAGCCGGAGCAGTGGTGATCCCGCCGGAGGTGGGGACTCTCGATGCTGGACCGGGAGCTGCGCTTCTCGCTCACGAGCTGACCCACGCCGCGCAACGCAAGCTTCACGGGAACCGGATGCCAGGCGAGCACACGCCGGCGGGGTCGACCCTCGAATCACAAGCTCTCGAAGTCGAGTCGAAGTTGGGATCGCCGGCGACTCCGTTCGGACGATCGCTGTCGGCGGCCGCGGCGGTCCCGCCCCACCAAGCCGGAGGAGGAACGGGCTTCGGCCGCGCGGCGTTCGCTCAGACCCCACTCCCGACGGTGCCTGCCGGGTTTGCCGCGACCAGATCCTCGCTGGGCCAAAGCAGTCAAGCCGCAGCTCTGCCGCTCGCCCATCACACGACGCCTTCATCGGTCGCGGAGACTCAACCACTTCTGACCCCGCCGGCGGGTTTCGAAAGCACCATCACGATCGTCGCTCCTCCTTCTGCGGGATCACCGCCGGTAGCGCCGGCAAGCCCCGCTCCGGCTGCCCAGGCGGGGGGCGTGCAGCGTGCGGCAGAGGGCCCGGCCCTCGGGGTGCAACCGGCGAAAACACCCAACGCGCCTCAACGCATGTTCGACAAACGGCCCGACGACGCCGACTTGCACAGGCTCGCCAGCTGGCTGTACCCGCTCATCAGCTTCAAGATAAGGGGAGAGCTGCGAACGGACCGGGAGCGGGCGGGACTACTAACCGACAGCTACAGGAGATGGTGAGACGATGAGCGACCTCATCGCCAACGACCCGGGACTTAGCGTCTACTTCTCTGTCGAAGTGGACGGCGCTGATCTCGGGGATTGGACTACCTGCTCAGGCCTGGGCATACATATCGAGACCCAGTCGCGTGGAGACACGGCGATGTCGTTCGTGATGCACCACCTTCCCGGGCACGTCAGTTTCTCCAACCTGGTTCTCGGCAGACCGATCAGCCCCCACACGGAGAAGGTCGTCAACTGGATCACCTCCTTCGCCATGATGCCGATGCCGACACTCGCCCAGGTGAAGGCCCTCGATCCCGCCGGCGGACTGATCGTCGCCTGGAACCTCTTCGGTGTCATTCCGGTCAAGTGGACAGGCCCTTCCTTTGATGCAACGTCGTTGAGGATCGCGGAAGAGCAACTCGAGCTGGCCTACAAGGGCTTCCTGTAGGCGGAGGGAGGTCAGCAGATGTCTGTCAGCGACGCAGCGACGATGGCGAGCATGGTGAGCGCCTACATACAGGTGCTCCCTCCCGGGATCGGGACGGTCGTCTTTCCCTACAACCCGGACGAGTACACGGTGCGGAAAGAAGCTGAGTGGCACCACACTCCGCAGCCCTCTGCTCAGTCCGGACCGACTCCACAGTTCCAGGGCACAAAAGCCCAGACGATGGATGTCAAGATCCTCCTGGACCAGTTCGGCATCCCGCCCAACCCTCCGGAGGAGGCCATCGCGATCCTCAAGGAGGCGATGGTGCCCACGCCGGAGTCTCAAGCCTTGAGGGACTCGAAGCCGCCCACGGTCATGTACGGGTGGGGCACGAACATCATCATGGAGGAGGCGTACATCACCGCGCTCTCCATTACCTATAAGAGGTTCCTGCTCGGCAACCCGGTCCTCGCCGAGGTGACCGTCAGCCTCGAGGCGGTGCCGACGGTGCTTCCCGGCACGAACCCCAGCTCCGGTGGACTGGCGACGAAGCGCTCCCATACCGTTATCGAAGGCGACACCCTCGCCTCGATCGCTTACAGCGAGTACCGGAACGCCAACAAGTGGAGGGCGCTCGCGGTAGCCAACGGTATCGACGATCCGATGAGGCTCCGTCCGGGAACCGTTCTTCTGGTCCCTGATCCCGCCGAGGCCGAGAACCTCGGATAGCCATGCCCGTCCTCTCCTCCACGACTAGCGCGCAGATCGACATCGAGATCGAGGGAATGCCGCTCAACCCGTTGATCTACGAGATGCTGGTCTCGGCCGAGGTCGACACGACGCTGTTCGTGCCGTCACAGTTCAAGTTGGTGTTCCGCGGGATGAGCGCAAGCGTCCTCGAGGGAGGTGGGTTCCAGCTCGGCGCGTTGGTGGCTCTCCAGGTGACCACCGGCGGCGCACCGACGCCGTTGATGACCGGAGATATAACCGGGGTCGAGCTCGAGTACGGGCCCGAGGGCCGGATGGTTGTGGTGAGGGGCCTCGACCGTTCGCACCGTCTGATGCGCGGTACCAAGACGATGGCCTATCCGGAAATGACCGCGTCAAATGTGGTGGAGGCGATCGCCGCCGAAGCGGGCCTCGTGGCGGCCGCCTCGCCAACCTCCAGGGTGTACGAGTGGCTCACCCAAGCCAACGTCAGCGGCTGGACGTTCGTCAACCAACTCGCCGCACTGGAGAACCGGATCGCCTACGTGGATCCGCTCGGGGTGTTCCAATTCGGGCCGATGGCCCTCCCGGAAGAAGCTCCTCCGCCGGCGATGACCTACGACAGTCCTCCGCTGCCCGGGCAGCTGATCCTCGGCTACAACCTGATCCGTCTGCGCGCGAACGTCACCAGCGCCGAGCAGGTCCCATCAGTGACGGTCACTGGTTACGACCCGATGATGAGCGCGCCGGTCGTCGGACTCGTCCCGTCTCTGCCTTCGACCGCGCAGAGCCTTGACCCCCTGACCCTTCCGGAGGCGGTCGCCGCCGAAGTAGAAGCCACCCCTTTCTTCGACGCAAGCCACCCTTTCGAAGACGAGGGAGCTGCCGAGATGCGCGCGGAGTCGATTGCCGCCGACCTCGCTGGCGCTTTGGCCGAACTCGAGGGCGAGTGCGTCGGCGACCCGAGCATCCTCGCCGGCAAACCGATCAGCCTCGGAGCAGCGGGACCTCCCTTCGACGGTCAGTACGTCTGCAGCTCGGCACGTCATCGCTTCGAGCCCGGAAACGGGGGATACACCACGTGGTTCACCGTCGGCGGCCGCAGGGACCGCTCGCTGCTCAGCCTCGCGTCCGGTGGACCCGCGTCAGACCCGACGTCACAGGGACGCGTTCCCGGAATGTCCATCGGCATCGTCAGCGACAATGCCGATCCCGAGACGCTAGGCCGGGTGAAGGTGATCTTCCCCTGGCTATCCGACACTTACGTCAGCGCGTGGGCCCGGACTATGCAGATCGGCGCCGGCAAAGGCGGTTACGGCTTCCTGTTCATTCCTGAAGTCGGCGACGAGGTGCTCGTCGGCTTCGATCGCGGCGACATTGACCATCCCTACGTGATCGGGAACCTCTACAACGGCATCGACCGCCCCGAACCTCCGATTGAGGCTGTAGGCGCTGTGCCGAGCCGGCGGATCAGGTCTCGAATGAGGCACATGATCGAATTCAACGACGGACCGGAAGCGCTCGGCATAACCATCACCGACGGTGATCAAACCGTCAGCATCAAGTTGGATGCCGAGCAGCAGTCGATCACCATCACATCAGCCGGGCAGGTGACCATCGAAGCGGCCGAGGCCATCTCGCTCAAATCGGCGGCCGACATCGGAATCGAGGCCGGTGGCAGCGTTTCGATTCAGGGGGCGGCGGGTTTCTCCGTCGAAACGCCGGCGTCGCTGTCATTGCAGGGCAGTGAACTTGCGTTGACCGCAGACGCGACCGTGGAGG
>CAZCCS010000185.1:0-6355 GCA_964497005.1 uncultured Acidimicrobiaceae bacterium
ACGAGAAGTACTTCCACCCGTTGATCACCCACTCACCCCCGTCTTTTACCGCTCGGGTCTGAAACTGGGTCGGGTCGGCACCGCCTTGCGGCTCGGTCATCGAGTAGCAGGAGAACATCTCGCCGTTCAGCAACGGCATCAGGTACCGCTCCTTCTGAGCCGGGGTTCCGTAGTGGGCGATGATCTCGGCGTTGCCGGTGTCGGGTGCCTGCGTACCGAAAACGTTCGACGCCCACGGTGAGCGGCCCAGGATCTCGTTGAGCAGGGCCAGCTTCAGCTGCCCGAACCCTTGGCCGCCTAGTTCGGGACCGAGATGGGTCGCCCACAGCCCCTGGCGGCGAACCTCCTCCTTCAGCGGGTCGATGATCTTGCGCTTGGTGTCGTCCAGGGGCACGAACTGCTGGTGCGGCAGCAGCATGTCCAGCGGTTCCACCTCCTCCCGGACGAACTGGTCGGCCCAGTCCAGCTTCTTCTGATACTCCGGGTCTGTTTCGAAATCCCAGGACACCCGTGCCTCCCCCGAGAGAGCGAACCTCTCCGCTCATTTGTGCGCGTCGTTTGTAGGTACCCGTTTATGTGTCAGAATACTGTTCTGACTATTAGGAATGCAATTCTGGATCCTGAGGAGGCGACGGGCCGCGAGGACATCGCCGACCGGATCGCCAGGCAGACGCTGGCCAAGCGCGGCTCCGATTACGCCGGCGAGGTTCGCCGGCTTCTCGACGCTGCGCTGACCGTGATGCAGAGGTGCGGGACTGGGTCTCGGCCGAGGGTCAGCGACATCGTCGCAGAGGCGGGGCTATCGAACGAGGCCTTCTACCGGCATTTCAAGTCCAAAGACGCTCTGGTCAACGCACTGCTCGAGGACGGGGCCGACCGGTTGCGCGGCTACCTAGAGCACCAGATGGCGAAGGAGCGCTCTCCTGAGGGCAAGGTGCGGCGTTGGGTAGCAGGGGTGCTGTCGCAGGCAGTCGGGGAGGTGGCGGCGACAACCCTCGCTGTCACATGGAACGGAGGCGGCCTGGCGGATGGAGTCGCCGCCGGACGTCACTTCGCCACGGGTCCCCTGTCCGAGCTTTTGGAGAAGCCCTTCGCCCAGTTGGGCAGCGACGATCCGGAGTTCGATGCGGGGCTGGTGGCGCATGCGGTGTTGAGTCAACTGTCGGACTACCTGTGGCAACGGAAGGAGCCGTCGCGGCGAGAGGTCGAACGCGTAACTGCTTTCTGCCTTCGCGCCGCGGGCGCGAGTGCCGGGCGAGGGCACTGAGTCGGCACGCCGGCCCCAGACAGCAACTTTGTAACAGGGCGAGTTTGGTCGCCGGCAATCCTGTGACGAAATCGCGCTATGGCGACACTTTTGTCACGCGAGTTCAGTTGGCGGCGATGCCCGTGTTACGAAACTGCTGCGGGAGAGCTCATTTGGCGAGGCCGAGGACCCGCAGCGCGTTCTCCCGGAGGAACTTCGGCCAGACGTGATCGCGGAATGGCACCTCCTGCATCTCCGTCATGATCCGCTCAAGCGATAATCCCATCGGGAAGTACCCGCCGTAGAGGACCTTGTCGGCCCCGCGAGTGTTCGCGTAGTCGATCACCGCCTTCGGGTAATACTTCGGGGCGAACGCGGTCGTCGAGTAATAGAGCCCCGGCCACTTGAGCATGAGCTTGACCGCGAGCTCCTCCCAGGGTTCGCAGCCGTGGCGGGTCACGAAGACAAGCTCTGGGAAGTCGAACATCACCTCATCGATCAGTTCGACGTGCTGCACACCCATCGGCACCCTTGGCCCCGGGACGCCTGCGTTGCAGAACATCGGGAGGCCGAGCTCGACACACTTCGCGTAGAGCGGGTACATCTTCTTGTCGTTGATCGCCACCTGGGGGAAGGTGCCGGCCGGGAACACGGTCACCGCGCGAACGTCAAAGGTCTCGGTGAGGCTGACCAGCCGGCGTATTCCCTTCATCCCGTCGTTGGGATCGCAGGACACTGAGGCAACGAAGCGATCTGGGTGGCGCTTGATGGCCTCCTCTGCGGAGCCGCCGTCACCGGTGATGCCAACGAGCCCCAACTCGATCCCCCATCGGTCCATCTGCTCGAGGGTGACGGCCACCGGGTCGGCGAGGTCAGTGAGCTGCTTCTCCGGAACGTCCTTGAACATGTACTCAACCGGGAATTCGAAGTCGCGCCGTGACTCCTCGTCGCGGGTTTGGCGGGTGATAAAGGCGTAGACTTCTTTGAGATCGGGGTGAGGAAAACCAATCATCGTGTCGACGATCCCGATTCCCTGCGGTATGGGCATGCTGCTCCTACTTGTCCGGGAGATAGGTGACTGGAGATTAAACGACGGGAGGTGGCTCTCCCATTGCGCTGTTCGCCAGATCAGGGTCCCAGTCGCAGACCGTGCAGCCGTGGGCTATGACAGAACGCCCGAACTCGAGCGCAGCCGCGTGCGAATCTGTGCCGGCGACGACGTCGTCCCAATCGAGGATGTACTCGCCCAGGTCATTGTCCCAGCGGGACGACGGTGGGGACAGCCGCGCCTTCGAGAACGCTTCCGGCGTGGGAAGGACGAACCCGTAGAACGCAGGCTTGGGATATCGGGCGTCGCCCGGCCACCATCCGACTTCGATCTGTTCGGCGTCGCCGGCGTTCCTTGTGATGAAGTCGCTCGACGGCGGCGTGGCGGGTTGTCCGGAGAACAGGCTGACCGCCAAATCGAAGGTCCCCCACCAAGCGTTCACCGGTGTGGACCGCCCGCGATAAGGAGCACGAAGCTCGGCGAGCACTATGGCCGCCCGTAGCGCGGCACCGAAATACATCTCGACGCTGGACGGGTCATAGGTCCGGTGCTCGTAGTCCTGGTCCAAAGGAACGTCCCACGTCACCTCCTGGGGTCGAAGATTGATCGAGAAGTCGCCGATCAGCTCGCGGGCCGCGGACAGCACCTCGCCAGTCACGTCCGCTACCGGTCGATCGGGAGTGAGAGGAAACCGCCGGGTTGGCGCTCCACTGAACTCGACAACCGCCTCGTGACTGCGCAGATCGAGAGCAACGTTCAGTAAACCCGAACCGTCCGGAGCCGGGATCGGGCGGGTCTCCCAACCGCGGGCCGTCAGCTGCAATGCCGCGTGCTGCAACTCGGGCTCCGGAGGGGCCAAGGCAACCCCGAGCTTGCCGAGAAGCTGGCTGTGGGCATGCAACGTGTCGCAGGTGTCCCGCCACGATTCATACGGCGGCAACGCAGGCCAGGGATCAGAGCTCACCTGAGATCACTCTAGGCGCACTCTGGTGCGAACTGCTCCGGTGACTGACGCGCCTAGGTGGTTAAGGTCTCGGAGAATGGAGTTCTACCTGTTCCTCCCCCAGATGCGAATGAGCATGCCCCAAGTCGTCGAGCGAGCTCAGGCAGCCGAGCGGGCCGGCTTTGCGGGGATCTCCGGGATGGACCATCTTGCCCCGCCTCTCGCCGACCAGCACCCGATGTACGAGGCGATGGTCACCACCGCGTGGCTCGCCGCGAACACCAGCCGCTTGCGCGTCGGTTCGCTGGTGCTGTGCGACTCCTTCCGGCACCCCGCGGTGCTTGCCCGCGAGGCCGTAACCCTCGACCACGCGTCGTTGGGTCGTTTCGACTTGGGGCTCGGGTGGGGATCCGTGCCGGCAGAGTTGTCCACGTTCGGCGTCGGCACCACCGATGCACCTGCTCGGGTGACACGGATGAAGGAGACGCTCGAGATCCTGAAGGCGCTATGGTCCGGCGAAACCGTCGACTATGCCGGGGAACATTTCACACTCCACCGTGCCCGGCAGGCGCCTGTGCCGCTCGGGCAGATACCGATCGTCATCGGCGGCGCCGGCAGGAAGACAATGCAGCTGGTCGCCTCGCACGCCGACTGGTGGAACATCCACGTCGGGATCCTGGACAAGCTCGACGAGATGCGACCGCACGCCGGGAAAGCGCGTGTCTCCCTGCAAGTCCAAGTGGCGTTCGTTCCAAGCGAGGACCGGCGGCAGGAGATCACCGACACAGCCCAGCGAAGGTTCGGAGCGATGACGTTCGTCGGCTCAGGACCCGAACTGGTGGAGCACTTCCACTCTCTTTCTGACCGGGGGGTGGAGCGGTGCTACGTATGGTTCGCCGACTTCGCCCAGCCCGACACGCTGAGGGCGTTCGGGGAGCACGTGGTTGCCCAGGTTGGCGCCGGCTGACGGACCTACTGGAAGGAGTTGCTCATGCGGTTCGGAATCTTCTTCGAGCACCAGATGGCACGGCCGTGGGAGGAGGGCGCCGAGGAAAAGACCCTCCAGGATGCGCTCGACCAGGTGGAGTTGGCAGACCAGATAGGCATCCAGCATGTCTGGGAGGTCGAGCACCACTTCCTCGAGGAGTACTCGCACTCGTCGGCGCCCGAAGTATTCCTCGCCGCGGCCAGCCAGCGCACCAGCCGCATCCGCTTGGGGCATGGAATCGTGGCCCTCCCGCCGGCCTACAACCATCCGGCCCGAGTGGCGGAGCGGATCGCGACCCTCGATCTGGTTTCTCGAGGCCGGGTCGAGTTCGGCACCGGGGAGACTAGTTCGCAGTCTGAACTCGGAGGGTTCGGGGTGCCGCGCACCGCGAAGCGAGAGCAGTGGGACGAGTCACTGGACGCGGTGACCCGCATGTTCGTTGAGGAGCCATTCGCTGGCATGGACGGCAGGTGGGTCAAGATGCCGCCTCGTAACGTGATCCCCAAGCCGGTCCAGAAGCCGCACCCGCCGATCTGGGTGGCCTGCAGCCGTCGCGACACCATCCTGATGGCGGCGCACAAGGGGATCGGAGCGCTGTCGTTTTCCTTCGTGGAGCCGGAGGAGGCGAAGCGCTGGGTCGACGAGTACTACCGGATCATCACCTCTGACGCGTGTGTGCCAGCGGGATTCGCGGTCAACCCGAACGTGGCGATCGTCGTCCCATTCATGTGTCACGACGACGAGCAGACAGCCATCGAGCGGGGTATCGACGGCGCCCACTTCTTCGGGTACTCGCTCGCCCACTACTACCTGTTCGGCGAGCATCGCCCCGCGATCACCAACGTCTGGGACGAGTTCCTCGAGAACCGCGACCAACGCGGCTTCGCCCGCGAGGTCGTGACCGCCGACGACGGGCCTTTGGGCGTGAAGCTGCTACAGCGAGGGCTCGGCTCGTTGCGCGGTGCGATCGGAACACCCGACCAGATCAGGCATCTCCTCAGCCGTTACGAGGCGGCCGGGGTGGACCAGGTGATCTTCGTCTCCCAGGCCGGGCACAACAAGCACGAGCACATCCTCGAGTCGCTCGAGCTGTTCGGCAAGACGGTGCTCCCTCACTTCACCGACCGCGTCGAGCAAGTAGAGGCCGCCAAGGCAGACCGCCTGGCGCCTTACGTCGAGCGGGCAATGGCCCGACGGCCGCTCCCTCGGAAAGCCCCGGACGACTACGTGATCAGTGTCGCCGGCGAGCCAGCTGAGGCGCCCCCGTGGCGCCAGGGAGGAACCGGCGCCCCCCAGACCATCGCCGGCCTGGCCCGCCACGCCGGCCAGGTCGCGGCCGCGGGCGCCATTCGCCGCGCCAGCCCTCAGCTCCTGGAGCGAACCCTCGGCAGCGACGCCGGGCTCGGCATGATCTTCAAGGCGATGGCCCGCAGGTTCAGCCCCGAGTCCGCGCTCGGCTGGACCGGAGACATCCAGTACCTGCTCGGCACCGATGCCGGGACACGCGAGTGGTATCTCCGCGTCGACCAGGACAAGGCCACCGCTATCCGAGGCCGCAGCCCCAACGCTGAGCTCACCCTTCGCATGCCGTTCTCACTCTTCGTCGCCATCGGCCGCGGCGAGGTCAGCTTCAACCGCCTCCTGCTGGAGGACTCCGACCTCAAAGCAGAAGGGAACCTCGGGCTGATCGGCCGAATGACCGAGATGTTCGTTCCCCCTGGCACTTACTAATCTGGCTGATCCGGCCTCAGGCGGCGTGCCTGCAAGAACCGGACCGCCGGTACCCTGCGGCTGATGTTCTTGTTCGGCGTTCTCGCCTTCTTGGTCGCAGAGATAGCCGCGTTCGTCGCGGTTGGCGAGCAGATCGGCTTCGGTTGGGCCGTCTTGATCCTTTTCGGGGTCAGCGCAATAGGGCCGTTCGTCATCCGCCGGGTCGGGATGGGCGTGATCGCTCGTACCCAGGAACGGCTGGCATCAGGCGATGTGCCGACGCGCGAGTTGCTCGACGGAGTCGTCGTGCTGGCCGGCGGCTTGATGATTGTGGTGCCGGGGTTCATCAGCGATGCGTTGGGGCTTTTGTTGATGATCGGACCGGTGCGGCACGGACTGATTCGCGGAGCGGGCCATCGC
>CAZCCS010000186.1:0-6284 GCA_964497005.1 uncultured Acidimicrobiaceae bacterium
GTCACCGGCCACGGGATCTTCGAGGCCACCCATGGGACTGCACCCAAGTATGCGGGGCTCGACAAGGTCAATCCCGGTTCGGTGCTGCTCTCCGGCGTGATGATGTTCGAGCACCTCGGCTGGCAGGATGCCGCCGACGACATCGTCCGAGCGCTGGAGGCGACCATCGCCGACAAGATCGTCACCTACGACTTCGCCCGGCAGATGGAAGGGGCGACCGAGGTCAAGACCTCGGAGTTCGCCAACGCCATCGTCGACCGGCTCTAGAACAGGGCCGGAAGGGCCTAGCCGATAAGGCCGAGCTCCCGGACCGCGTCGCGCTCCTCTCCGAGCTCGGCGACCGACGCGTCGATGCGGCCGCGGGAGAAGTCGTCGATTTCCAGGCCTTCCACGACCCGGTACTCGCCGTCCTTGGTGATAACGGGGAACGACGAGATCAGTCCGTCCGGCACCCCGTAGGACCCTTGGGACGGAATCGCCATCGAGACCCAATCTCCCTCGGGGGTTCCCGCGACCCAGTCGCGGACGTGGTCGATCGCCGCACTAGCTGCGCTGGCGGCGCTCGAAGCTCCTCGCGCTTCGATGATCGCGGCGCCGCGCTGCTGTACCGCGGGGATGAACTCCTTCTCGATCCACGCGTCGTCCCCGATGACATCCCGCGCCGGTCGGCCGCCGATCTTGGCGTGGAACACGTCCGGGTACTGGGTCGCCGAGTGGTTCCCCCAGATGGTCAGGTTCGTCAACTCGCTCACCGGGCGACCCGAACGGGCAGCCAGCTGCGCCTTCGCCCGGTTCTGGTCCAGTCGGGTCATCGCGGTGAACCTCTCGCGGGGGATGTTGGGGGCGTTGTGCATGGTGATCAACGCGTTGGTGTTGGCCGGGTTCCCCACCACCAGGACACGGATGTCCTTCCCGGCGTTGTCCGAGAGCGCCTTGCCCTGCACCGTGAAGATCGCACCGTTCGCCTCCAGGAGATCCTTCCGCTCCATCCCCTTGCTGCGCGGCCTGGCACCGACGAGAAGGGCGATGTTCGCGTCGCCGAACGCAACGTTCGGGTCGTCCGAAGTGGTGATTCCGGCCAGAAGGGGAAAGGCGCAGTCCTCGAGCTCCATCACCACCCCCTGCAGGGCGCCGAGCGCCGGGGTGATCTCGAGTAGCTGCAGGATGATCGGCTGGTCCGGGCCGAGCATCGCCCCGCTGGCGATGCGGAACAACAGGCTGTAGCCGATCTGGCCGGCGGCACCGGTAACCGCTACTCGTACTGGGGCAGGCGTTCGGGGAGCGGACATCTTGTGGTGGGGCCTCCGAAATTCCAGGAAGTTGGTGAGACGGGTTTTGACGATACGCCGCGTCTGTCCAGTTGAGCCACCCGAGAAGATGGGTAGAATCTTCGGTGCACCTAAGAAAAGTCGTCAAGCATGCCTAGCTACCTGGAGAGTATTCACCGTTATGTCGGCCGGTGTGTGGGCTCGACACCTTGGAGGGCCGCACGGGGGTTGTTGGCCGCCGCGACCGCCATCGCGCTCGGAGCCGCCGGACTGGCCGCTTGCGGCGGGTCCGTCCTGGGGTCGCCATCCTCGGGTTCGCTCACCCTCTACAGCGGCCAGCATGCCGAGACGACCCAGGCGGAAGTATCCGCCTTCGAGCGCCAGACCGGCATCCACGTCAACGTCCGCTCCGGCGACGAGAACGCCCTGGTGCAGCAGATCGAGCAGGAGGGTTCGACTTCCCCGGCTGACGTGGTCTTCACGGAGAACTCGCCGGCGCTGATGTCTCTCGAAGGCAAAGGACTCCTTGCCCCCCTGCCCCAGGCCACCCTCTCGGAAGTCCCGGCGAAGTACAGCTCACCGGCAGGCGAATGGGTCGGCGTTTCCGCCCGGGCGAGCGTGATCGTCTACAACACGTCGCAACTCTCTGCCGACCAGGCGCCGGCGTCGATCCTCGACCTGGCCAACCCACGCTGGAAGGGCAAGCTGGCGCTTGCCCCCACGGAAACCGACTTCCAGCCGATCGTGACATCGATCGCGCTGGCCAACGGCAACCAGGCCGCTCTCCAATGGCTGAAAGCGGTGCGCTCGAACGCCTCCGGCCACGTCGACCCCGACAACGAGGCGGTCCTCTCGGACGTCAACCGCGGCCAGGCCGAGCTGGGGGTGGTCGACCACTACTACTGGTACCGGATGGCGAAGAACGTCGGTAGCGCCGGCCTGCACTCGCAGCTGGGCTACCTCGCCGCAAGTGATCCTGGTTACGTGATCGACGTCTCGGGCGCCGGCGTGCTCAAGTCGAGCCGGCACAAGAGCGAAGCCGAGCAGCTGGTGTCGTTCCTGGTGTCCGCCCCGGGGCAACAGACGCTCGTGGCGAGCAACAGCTTCGAGTACCCGCTGCGGCCCGGGACCGGCGACCCGCCGGGTCTCAAACCGTTCGCGCAGCTGCAGCCGGCCCCGATAACCATCGCCCAGCTCGGAGACGGCTCAGTGGCGTTGCGCCTGCTTCAACAGGCGCAACTGTTGTAGGGGGCAGGACGAGGGTGGCCATCGCTCTTCCGACCAGGCGCACCGGCGCCCGCTCCAAGTTCCCGTGGGGACTGACAGCACTCAGCGCTGCGATTGCGGTGGTGGTCCTGCTCCCACTTCTCTTCCTGGTGTTGAACGCGGGGCACGCGGGATGGCACGAGGTGTTCCGTCTGTTGTTCCGCAGGCTCACCAGGGTGCTTCTGGTCAACACCGTCGAGCTGGCTGTCGGCGTTGCCGCCGGTGCCGCAGTTCTTGGGACCGCCGCGGCGTGGATCATCGAACGGACGAACGTCCCCTTTCGCACGGCGTGGGCGGTGCTCATCGTGCTGCCCGTAGCGATCCCTGACTTCGTGGTCGGATACGCGTGGCACTCGGTCGCGCCGGCGGTGCGGGGCTTGGGGGGCGCGTTGCTGGTGATGACCTTGGCGCTGTACCCGCTCGTCTACTTGCCGGTGGCCGCGGCGCTGAGACGCGCCGATCCCGCGGAGGAGGAGGTGGCGAGGAGCCTCGGGCTCGGCCCGGTGAAGACGTTCCTACGGGTGACCCTGCGCCAGATCAGGCCGGCGGTCACCGGCGGGTGCCTGGTCGTCTGCCTGGCGTTGTTGGCCGAGTACGGCGCGTTCGAAATCGTCGGTTTCCAGACGTTCACGACCACGATCTTCGGGCAGCTGAACGGTTTCGACGCCGCCGGCGCGTCCGGCCTGTCTCTGGTCCTCGTCCTCATCGGGATGATCGTTCTCGCCGGCGAGGCCGGTTTGAGTACGCGGGGAAGGATCAGCCGGGTAGGCGGAGGGGCAGCCCGCCGCGGTGTCCGTCGGCGTCTCTTGCGCGGGCAGAAACTGGCCGCCACGGGCGTCTTGGCTCTGATCGCCGCGGCAGGGCTGGGGATGCCCGTCGGCACGCTGGCCTACTGGATGGCGTCGAGCCACGCCACGACGCTGCCGGGGTCCTCGGTGTGGGGAGCTCTATGGCACTCCGCCGGCTACAGCGCGGTCGCCGGCCTGATCGCGACGTTTCTTGCACTCCCGGTGGCACTGCTCGTCATCCGTCACCGATCGACCGGGTCTGTATTGCTGGAGCGCAGCACCTATCTGGTCCAATCCCTGCCCGGTCTGGTCATCGCGCTCGCGCTGGTCTACTTCGCCACCAACTTCGCCCACCGGCTGTACCAGACGTCGACGCTTCTGGTCGTGGCGTATGCCGTCCTTTTCTTCCCGCTCGCGCTGATATGTGTGAAGGCGTCGGTCGCGCAGGCGCCTCGGCGTCTCGAAGAGGTTGCCCGGTCGCTGGGGGAGAAGCCGCTGGGGGCGCTTCTGCGCGTCACTCTCCCACTTGTCGCTCCTGGTCTGGCGGCAGCGTTCTGCCTGGTGTTCCTTTCGGCGGTCACCGAGCTGACCGCCACCTTGCTGCTGGTACCTACCGGGGTTCAGACTCTCGCCACGCAGTTCTGGGCTTACCAAACCAACGCCGCCTACGGCGCCGCCGCGCCTTACGCGGTGGTGATGGTGGCGCTCGCGGCGGTTCCGAGTTACATCCTGACCATGTGGTTCGACCGGCATCCAGCGGAGGTGACCCGGTGAGCATCCTCGAGCTTCACGACGTGCGCCACAGCTACGGGTCGAACCGTGTGCTCGACGGCGTGGACCTCGAGGTCGAAACGGGCTCGGTGACAGCGGTTCTCGGGGCGTCGGGGAGCGGGAAGACCACGCTTCTGAGGGTTGTCGCCGGCTTCGAGAGGATCGAGTCGGGAATTGTCCGCGTGGGCGGCGCGGTGGTCGACGACGGCCGCCGAACCGTCCCGCCCGAACGGCGCCGGATCGGTTACGTCCCGCAGGACGGTGCTCTTTTTCCCCATCTGAGAGTCGGCGCGAACGTGGCGTTCGGTCTCGGAAGGCGTTTTGACCGCAAGGCCGTCAGGTCTCTGCTGGACATGGTCGGCCTGACCGGGCTGGAGCGGCGGTATCCGCACGAGCTTTCCGGTGGTCAGCAGCAGCGGGTCGCGCTGGCCCGGGCGCTGGCGGTGCAGCCTGAGGTGGTCCTGCTCGACGAACCGTTCTCGGCGCTCGATGCCGCCCTGCGAGCCTCGGTGCGCCGGGACGTCATCGGGATCCTCCGGGAGAGGGGCACCACCGCCCTGCTCGTCACGCACGACCAGGACGAAGCTCTGTCGGTGTCGGACCGGGTGGCGATCCTTCGGCAAGGCCGCATGGTCGCGGTGGCGAAGCCCGAGGAGCTCTACCGCCGGCCGGTCGACGCCGGGGTCGCTGCGTTCCTTGGCGAGGCGAACCTCCTGCCCGGGAAGGTGGAGGGCGGCGGGGTGGTGTCAACCTGCCTCGGGCGCCTGGTCATGCAAGACGGTGCGGCCAGCGGGTCGGGCGGCGCCGGAAGCTTGGCCACCGTGCTGGTACGGCCCGAGCAGATCGAGGCTCGCACCCGTAACGCGGTCCCCGCCGGCGGTGGGATCCCGGCGCACGTCGACGAGAGGATGTTCTTCGGGCATGACGCGGTCCTGCGGGTTCGGACAACCGGCGGTGGGGGACCGCCGTCCGCCCTGCTCGTCCGGGTGACCGGACCGGGGGCGCCGCCGCCGGGCAGCGATGTGCTGCTGGTGGTGCGCGGTCAGGTGATGGCATGGCCGGCGGATGGCCGTGATGACGCGCTGGAGTTAAGTACGGCGGAGCCGGCGCGTTCCGAGCTGGCGGGGTTAGGGCCGGCGCCGGCTGAATCCTGACGGAGCCGGTTAGGCGCTGATGGTGGGTGGCAGGACCACCCCAAGGCGGTGCAGGTAGCCGAGCTTCTTCTCGACCGCCTGGCGCCAAGCGCATAGATCCTTGTCGAAGTGGTCTCTGTCACCTTCTTCGAACGCGTGCTCCAGTTCGTCGAAGGCTTCGTCCTCGGCGTCGAGCAGAGCCCGGTACCGACTCAGGAAGTGGTCGTCGATCACGTCCGACAGAGTCACTAGCGCAACCTCCCCTATGGATCGAAGGCCCGAGGATACTCCGGTGGGATGGCGTCGAAAAGATCCGGTTCCAGTAAGTCCTGTTTTTTGCGGATCTAGTAAGTCGTGTTTTTGCGGACCGCTTCGGGGACGGGGTCCAAGCCGGCGAGATCGCCGGCGCGGCCGGCCAGCTTGGCCAGATTCCCGCGGACCCTGAGCCTGCCCTGCATGAGCGCGGCTTGAGTGGCGAGCTCTCCTTTGGCCATCGCAGTGGCGGTGTCCCAGTCGGTCGTGATGGTCAGGTCGGCTACTTGGCGGGCGAAGCCGGGTTCAACGAGACGGGCGTTGTTGCCTTCGACCACGACGAAGTAGCGCACGTTCCCGTGAGGTGACCCGGTGACCACCTGCTCGAGGACGAGCCGGTCCGGGCGTGGCCCGTGGATGGAGTGGTGGGGCTCGAGGTGGTGGGGCTCGAGGTGGTGGCCTGGGGCGGTAGTGGGGCTGGAGTCGGGGTCGTCCTGGCGGCCAGGTTCGGCCGTGTCGTGGCCGGAGTGGAGACGCACCGCGTCGAACCACTCGTCGGACAGAAACCTCGGCATGGTGACAGTTGGTTCTACCAGCACCGATGCCGGCGCCGCCTACTGGCCTGGGGTATCAAACGGTCGCGTCGTCCCGAGACCCGGCCGGCTTGCGGTCATGGTTTGCCCAGGGGATCGCCGGCGCGAGGGCCTGGTCGAGCCTGGTGGCAACGGCCACCTCTTTGTCGGCCCACCTGTCGAGCAGCGAGGCGGCCCGCTTCCGCCAGCCCACCCGGTCGGCGAGCTCGGGGA
>CAZCCS010000187.1:0-6268 GCA_964497005.1 uncultured Acidimicrobiaceae bacterium
AGCCGACCCTGCGCCTACCCCCGGCGTCCCTCGTTCGCGCACCGCCGCGCCCCATTCGCCTACCCCCACCGCCCCCAACTCAGGTCCCTGGCCGCCGCCCTCAGCCTCACCTTCGCCCTCGCCCAATCGCTCGTCCCATCCCTTGCCCTAGCCCTAACCGCCCCCCTTCCGGCCTCCGCCGCCGGCACCACTCCTCCGGCGGCGAACACCGCCGACACCGGCCTGGTCTGGTCGGTCCTCTCCCCCTCCTCCTCCCCGCCCGCGCTCCAATACGCCAGCGCGGTCTATGACAGCGACAACAAGACCATCGTTCTCTTCGGCGGCCTCACCTCCCAAGGAACGGTCTCCGACAGCACGTGGGTCTGGAACGGCACGACCTGGACCGACTACTCCCCCGCCCAGATCGAGGAGCCTCCTGCCCGTTACCTGGCGTCGATGGCATTCGACCCCGCGCTCCACCAGCTGATCCTCTTCGGTGGTCGCGACCCCGCCGGACACCAACTCTCCGACACCTGGGCCTGGAACGGCGCCTCCTGGTACAACGTCGGCCCTCACGGGGCGGTCACCTCGCCCGGGGAGCGGGACGGAGCCGCTCTCGCCAACGACGGGCAAGGCCACCTCGTGCTCTTCGGCGGGGAGGGTCCTGCCACGTCCGCCGGGACGACCACGACGCCCTCGCCTGGAGTCCCGACATCTGGCGGCTCGAACCGGACGACCTCCGTCCCGAGAAGCTCGGCCTCCACCGGCGCACCACAGGCCGGCGCTCCCACCGCCCAACCCGGTCTGACGGCGCTCGGCGACACCTGGGGTTGGGGGTCTGGGGGCTGGACCAGGGTCACCACACCCGGGCCGCCGGCGCGGGTCGGCGCCGCCGCCGCCTTCGACTCGACCCACGGGAATGTGGTGCTCTTCGGGGGAACGACCGGCCCGCTCGGCACCCCGGGCGCGGCCCCGCTCGGCGACACCTGGATATGGAATGGATCGGGCTGGGCCCAGGGAGCAGGCGGCCCTCCCGGACGTTCCTCTGCGGTGTTGGCCTACGACTCTGCCGCCGGCGGCGTCGTCCTCTTCGGTGGCACGGCCGGTTCGGGCGCGCTGGGCGACACGTGGATGTGGAGCGGTGCGGCGTGGTCGCAACTCTCAACAGATGGCTCAGCGGCGGTCCGCACCGCCGCGGCGGGAGCATTCGACGCGGCGAGCCGCCAGCTCGTCGTGTTCGGCGGAAGCGGCCCGAGTGGAGTTCCCGTAGCGAGCACGCTCGTGCTCACGGTGGGGGCACCTATGCCTCTCGGATCAGGGATAAGCGCCCCGCCCACCGTCGTGACTCTGCCCGGACACCAATCCTCAACCGGGCCGGGCGCAAAGGCGACCGTGCCGTCAACGGGCGCAACCGCAAGCGTCCCGCAACGAAGCCGCGCCCTCGCCGCCGGCGGCCATTCGTCGGCCTCATCGAAGTCGAAGAGCGCGGTGATCCTCCGCCCGGGCCAGCTGGTCACATTGACCGGGTCAGGTTTCTCGCCGAACGTCGAGCTAACCATCACCTTCCACTCGACACCTGTCGTGGTCGGTAAGACCACCACCAACGCACAGGGGGCGTTCGTCGCCACCGTGGCGGTTCCGGCCAAGGCAGCTGCTGGCATTCACCGATTCGAGGCGTCCGGTCTCACGCCTTCCGGTCCGGCGACCATGATCGTTGCGACCGTCGAGGTCGTGTCGCTGGCGGCTTCTTCGACGCCGTCCTTCACCGAAACGATGATCCTTGTCCTCGTCGCGATCTTTGTGCCGATCGGCACCTGGATCCTCCTGGGGGCCAAGGGACGTCTGCGCCGGACCAGCGCCTGAACGCTCCGACCCTCGCGTTAGCAAGGTTCCGTTAGGCATTTGGCTGCATACGCGAGGTAATGTCTCGCACGTGCCTTCCTTCACGGTCGGGCAGGCCGCAGAGCTTCTCGGGGTGAGCCCCGACACGGTGCGGCGCCTGGTCGACAGCGGCGAGTTGCGCGCGGCGCGCACTTCGGGTGGCCAGCGGCGCGTCGACGGCCGTGCGCTCGCCCGCTACTCGTCCGAGCGTGCAGGCGCGCCCTCGGAGCCGCCGGTCGCCGAATCGGCTAGGAACCATTTCCCTGGCGTCATCACCAAGGTCACCAAGGACAAGGTCATGGCTCAGGTCGAGATGCGGGCCGGGCCGTACCGGGTGGTGTCTTTGATGAGCCGGGAGGCGGCAGACGAACTGAAACTCGCTCCGGGCGTAATGGCGGTGGCGTCGGTGAAGTCCACCAACGTCGTGATCGAACTGCCGAGCACTTGAAAAAGAGGAGCCGACTCGTGAACTTACGCCGCCCAGCCCGGATCGTCCCCGCGTTGGCTGCGTTGGCCATAGCCGTTTCAGCATGCTCGTCAAGCTCACGTTCGACAGCCGGCTCCAGCAGCACCACCGGTTCCGCCGCGGCCACGCCAACCACAACCGCCCCGTTGACCGGCTCGCTCAACGTATTCGCCGCCGCGTCTCTCACCGGCGCCTTCAACTCCGCCAAGACGGCTTTGACCGCGTCCAACCCCGGTCTGAATATTTCGTACGACTTCGCCGGAACCAGCACCCTCGTGACCCAGATCGAGCAAGGCGCCCCCGCCGACGTGATCGCTTCTGCCGACACCGCCAACATGAACAAGCTCGTGGCCGCCGGGCTCGTCTCGACCCCCGTCGTCTTCGCGCGGAACAAGCTGGAAATCGCGGTCGCGCCAGGAAACCCGAAACACATAACCGGCCTCGCCGATCTCGCCAAGCCGGGAGTAACCGTGGTGCTGGAAGCGCCGGGAGTTCCGGCCGGTGACTACACACGCGGGGTGCTGAGCCAACTCCATCTCACGGTCACGCCGAAGTCGCTCGAGACGGACGTGAAGTCGGCGCTCAGCAAAGTCACCACCGGCGAAGCTGACGCAACAGTCGTCTACGTGACCGATGTGACCGCCGCCGGATCCGCGGTCTCCGGAGTCTCTATTCCTGACGTCGACCAACCCGCGATCACCTACCCGATAGCCGTGATCAAGGCGTCGAAGAACCAGGACGCAGCCGAGGCGTTCGTCCAGTCCGCGGTCTCGGGCGAAGTGCAGAAGGCCTTGAATGCGGCGGGTTTCCTCCCCCCGCAATAACCCCTCGAGGTTCCCCCAAGGCCTCGTGCTGGCCGTCCTGGCCGCCGGCGCGCTCGCGCTGGTGGCGCTGCCGATCGCCGGCATCCTCCAGCGCGCGCCGTGGTCGTCACTCTTTCATGATCTGAGCTCGCACGATGCGTTGACCGCACTGCGATTGTCGCTCGAAACGTCGCTCGGCGCGCTAGGGATCTCGCTCGTGTGCGGCGTGCCTCTCGCGTGGATCCTCGCCCGCCGACCGTTCCCCGGACGTCCGGTCGTCAGAGCGGTCGTGACCCTCCCGATGGTGCTGCCACCCGTCGTCGGGGGCATCGCCCTTCTGTACGCGTTCGGCCGGCGGGGCTTCGCCGGGAACGTCCTCTACGACCTCACGGGTTGGCGGTTGGTGTTCAACACCACTGGAGCGATAGTCGCCGAAGCGTTTGTCGCGATGCCCTTCCTCATCGTGACCGCCGAAGCCGCGTTCCGGTCCATGGACCGCGGTCCCGAGGAGGCGGCCGCCACCCTCGGCGCCAGCCCGGCGTACCGGTTCCGGAGGATAACCCTGCCGGCGGTCGCGCCCGCACTGGCGGCAGGATCCGCTCTCGCCTGGGCCCGAGCGCTGGGAGAGTTCGGGGCCACCATCACCTTCGCCGGCAACTTTCCCGGCGTCACCCAGACCACGCCGCTGCTCGTATACCTCGACCTCGAGTCGGGCCACGAAAACACCGCCCTCGCTCTCTCCATCGTCCTCCTCATCGTCTCGCTCACGGTGCTGGTCGGGCTCAGACATCGGTGGCTCGGCAACCCGTGACGCCCGTGACGACCGTGACGCCCGTGACGCTCAGCGCACAGATCGGCCTGACGCTCGGGCCGCTGACCCTCGATGTCGCCATGGAGATCGACGACGGTGCCGTGGTCGCGGTCGTCGGGCCGAACGGCGCCGGGAAGACAACGCTCGTCCGAGCACTCTCCGGTCTCCTCCCGATACAGCGCGGCCGCGTGTTGATCGATGGAACCGTCGTCGAAGACCCCAAAGCCGGAGTGCGGGTAGGACCGGAAGGGCGCAACATCGGCGTCGTCTTCCAGGAGCACCGGCTGTTCGCCAACCTCTCCGCCATCGAGAACGTCGCGTTCGGTCTCCGGGCCACCGGCATGCCGAAACGGGCCGCCCGCGCAGCCGCCGCCGATTGGCTCGACCGGGTGGGGCTGCAAGACGCCGCCAACCGCCGGCCCCGGCAACTGTCAGGGGGACAGGCGCAGCGGGTCGCCCTCGCTCGGGCCTTGGCGATAAAGCCGTCTGTCCTCCTCCTCGACGAGCCCCTCGCTTCGGTCGACGCCGCCGCTCGAGTGGACCTGCGGCACGTGCTCCGCGACGAGTTGAACCGCTACCCCGGCGCCCGCCTGGTCGTCACCCACGACCCGGTCGAGGCCGCCGCGCTCGCGCAACGTCTGGTCGTTATCGAAGACGGGCGCGTCACCCAGCAGGGTCCCCTGGCGGAGGTGACCGCCCGCCCCCGGTCCCCGTGGGTCGCGAGCATGGTCGGGCTCAATCTTCTATCCGGAACCGCTGAGCAGACACTGGTCCGGCTGGCGAACGGCGTGGTGATCAACACCGCCACCGCAGGGCAGGGCCCGACCTACGTGGCGATCCGCCCCAACGCCATCACCTTGCACCGCAACCCCCCGGAGAGCAGCGCCCGCAACCTTTGGGCCGGCGAGGCGGGCGAGTTGAACCTGGCCGGAGACCGGGCCCGGCTGCGGATCATCGGTCCCTTGCCGCTCGTCGCCGAGGTGACCCCGGCCGCCGTCGCCGAACTCCATCTCGCCGAAGGCGGACCCATCTGGGCCTCGGTCAAGGCCACCGACATCGACACTTATCCGGCGTAGGCGCACAGTGGCGGCGATGTGTGACAAACGTCACAGGTCAACTGTCGCCCCGCGCACAGATACATCCGCCGGCGACTGCGCATCATTCGTGTGTCGCAAAGTTGGCGGTCCAGGGGCAGGGTCCGCCAGCGAAGGGGCAGAAGGGGCAGGGGTGGCTCTCAAACGGAGCCACCCCTTTTTTTTCGTCTCTCACGCCCCATCGCCCAGACGGCGGAGCATCTTCAGGTCCAGCACTTCGATCCTGCCCCTCGCCAAGTCGATGGCGCCGGCGTCCTGCGCGGATCGCAGCACCCGGTTGACAGTGGGTCTCGTCGTCCCCGCCAACGCCGCCACCTCCTGCTGGGTGAGCGGGATGGTCCCGTCGCCGTAGAGGGACGCGGCGTCGGCGAT
This sequence comes from uncultured Acidimicrobiaceae bacterium, assembly GCA_964497005.1. Taxonomy (GTDB): domain Bacteria; phylum Actinomycetota; class Acidimicrobiia; order Acidimicrobiales; family Palsa-688; genus DASUWA01. The sequence continues at coordinate 5,407 of CAZCCS010000187.1, forward strand.
GCGTCGGATCACCCGGGTGGTGGCCGGAACGTACAGGGCCTCGACCAACTGATCGGTTAGGCGCAGCACCCGGCCGGCCAAAAGACGCAGCAGGATCCGGTCGAACGTCGGCTCGGCTTGTCGAATCGCCATGAACGCGGCCTTGGACAGGAAGTAGGTCTCGGCCGCCTCCAAAGCCACGGCGGACGCCGACCGTCTTCCGTCTTCCACAAGCAGCGATTGCTCGCCGACCGACTGGCCCGGGCCGACAACCGTCAGCGACGCCTCGTCGCCGCCCGGAGTGGTGATCTGGACCATGACACGACCTTTGCTGACAACATGCATCCCGTCGCTGGGGTCGCCGTGAACGAACAGCGGCTCTCGACGGGCGAACCTGCGGACTGAGCACCTCGACAGGAACGCCTCCCTGTCCCGCGCCGCCAGGTCCCCCAAGAGGTTCAGCTCCATCGACGAAAGCTTGTCAGGTGAGCGTCCCAATTGATACAGATGTCCCGTAGCGCGTCATCCTGTGTTGCGGAGGCCGGCGGCAATACCGTTGATCGTAAGAAGCAATGCCCGTTGCAGCTCCGGGTCCGGCTCGCCCCTCACCGCCCTCACTCTTTTTAGAAGAGCAATCTGCAGGTCGTGGATCGGAGCCAGGTACATGTCGCGCACCTCGAGGGTCCTGCGGAGAACTGGTGCCCGCTCGAGCAGCTCCGACTGTCCGGTCAGCCACAGGATCTCCTTCACCGTCCGCTCGTGCTCAGCCTTGATCGTTTCGAAGACCGGGCGAAGGCCGGACGGAACCAGCGACTCCACATACCTTGCGGCGATCCCCATGTCCGTCTTCGCGAGGACCATCTCCAGGTTGCCGACGAGCATC
>CAZCCS010000188.1:0-6262 GCA_964497005.1 uncultured Acidimicrobiaceae bacterium
GCCGGGGAAGGCCGTGATCAACGCCGAGACGCCAGTTCTCGGGGCGGAGTGGGACAGGGTCACATTTGGTGGGGTTGTAACGACCGGCCAAGATCAGATCCAGCGACTGCTCGTTCTTCGGGGGAGATTCATCGGGCGATCCGAATACGGGGTACCGGTACGGAGCGCGACCCTGACCGATCAGGGGATTCGAATCGATCACTGAGATCCGGGAGGACGCCGATTACCTACTACGAGTCGCGCTTGGCGGAAACGCCATATCCAGGCGCGCTCCTGGTCCGGCGCGTCACGGCTCTGGGCTTTTCGGGGTCAATGCTGACGAGCACAAGCAGCAAGCGCCAGAGCAAAACCAGACCACCCGCGAAGCCTGCCAACTGAAGTGCTGACCGGATGACACCCGGTGCCTGCATCCCATGGCTCAACCCAATGAGGCTTCCGGTGACAAAGGCTGCTGTCACAGCGGCCAGAAGTAGCAAATGTCGTCGAAAGAAACCCTTCACCGTCCAGACGGTAGTACTGGTGCGCTCGACAGTGAACCCGTTAGCTGTTCGATCAGCAGCTCGAGGGAGCTGAGCAGCTGGGCGAAGCGCCGCGGCCCCAGGATCTCTTCGATCCGGAGTTGGGCCGCCCCAGCCCCGGCGTAGATCGTCCGCTGGAGCCGCCGTCCCTTGGAAGTAAGCCGGATCACGCGAGCCCTTCCGTCGGCCGAATCGGGCACGCGCGACAGGTACCCGTGTTGTTCGAGGTGCCCGAGCAGATCGTTGACCGACTGTTTCATGATTCCCACCCGGTCCGCAAGCTGGCTTGGGCGTAGGCCATCGAGGCCTGGATAGCGCCAGAGCCCGACGTGCGCGGCGTTCAGATCGTCGTATCCCGCCGCAACCACGTCCGCGTAAAGCTGATCACGGACCCACTGCCAGACAACACCGAGCATGGCGCCGACGTACGGACTTCGCTCACCGTTGGGATGTTCGGAGGAATCGCTTGACATAGTCGTAAGGCTACCTTACCATAAGAGGTATTCGTAAGGAAGCCTTACTACCCGATCCGGGGACAGACTTCTGACTAGGAGGTGGCCGAATGTCGATAACACTTGTTGACTCCCCCGAGACGGAAAACTCACCTGCGTGGGGATTCGTCGACACTCTGGCCGTAGAGGACCGTGGCGCACCCGAAATGGACTCCGTCGTGCTCGAGACGGCCGTGCCAGTCGGCTTGGCCTCCCCGCTGCACGAGGACGTCCGACCCAAACGACGGCCCTCACGTCTCATCGCCCGCTGGGTTCCGGACCCGCGCGGTGAGCAGGGCCTCATCTGCATCTGGGTGCCTTGGACCGCGGGGGAAGCGTCGGGTCCGAACCGCGATCGTTATTCCGAGACAGGTTTCTAACTAGGAGGTGGCCGAAGTGAAGACAGCAGTTGTCGACTCTCCCGAGAACGAACAAGGTCCGGCGTGGTGGTTCCTCGATACCTTGGTCGTTGAGCACCGCTGCGCACCCGAAATGGAGACCATCGTGCTCGAGATGACGTTGCCAGTCGGCGCGGCGCCCCCGCTGCACGTCCACGACGACCTCGACGACACCTGGTACATCCTCGAGGGCCAGATGGTGGTTCGCTGCGGCGACGAAGAGCTCGTGGTCGGAGCGGGACACTGGGTCTCCATGCCCCGCGGCGTGCCGCACACGTTCCGAGTGGTCGGTGAGCGCGAGGCGCGGATCCTGCTGGTGCACGACAACACCAGCTTCCGCGATCTCATCCGCGATCTCGGCACTCCAGCTACGGCGCGTGTCGTGCCGAGCCACCCAACGTTCCCGCCCATGGATGAACTGGCGCGCATCTCTGCGTCCCATGACCTCCGGCCAGTCGGGCCTCCCATGAGCGCTGAAGACAGCGACACGGTCCTAGCCGGCGCCGGCTAATCCGCTGCTCGACGAACGGGGGTAGCGGCCAGAGATCGGAGCCCTGAGTGAGATGCGGGTCGGGAGCGGCGAGAGGTCTGAGTCGTTGTCCGAAGGACCGCTCAGACCTCTCGGCGAGTCCCGGACCGTAGCTCAGCCGAGCGTCTCGACGAACCTTTCGAGCTGCTTGAGGTTGCGGCACTCGTAAGCCCCGTCGCAGTGGGTGGCGTACTGGCTGACGATGGAGTCGCCGGTGTCCCAATAGGAACGGGGCTCGGGGTTGAGCCAGTAGACATGGCGGGCCTTCTTGGATATCTCTGCCAGGACCCACGCCTGCGCTGCGTGGTAGTTGTTGCGAGCGTCGCCGAGGAGCAGCACGGTCGTCTTGGGATTGATGTCCTTGCCCCAACGCTCCCAGAACGCCTCGAAGGCGTGCCCGTAATCGGAGTGCCCATCGACCCAGATGACGTCGGCCTCGGTGTTGATCCGGTGGATGGCGTCACCGATGTCCTCGTTGCCCTTGAAGTAGTCGGTCACCTCGTCGATGCCATCGATGAAGACGAAGGAACGCACCCGGCTGAACTGCGAGCTGATCGCGTACACCATCTGCAGCGTGAACCGGGCGAACGCCGCTACCGATCCCGAGATGTCCGCGATCACCACGATCTCAGGCTTCGACGGCCTCGGGTAACGGAACTTCGGATCCGCCGGCACCCCGCCATACGACAACGAATGCCTCATGGTGTTCCGGAAGTCCAGCGGACCCTTCCGGCCGTGACGCCGCTTGCGCGCCAGTCGAACTGCGAGCTTGCGCGTCAGGGGCGCGATCGCCTTGCGCAAGGCGACCAGCTCCTCGCGGCTGGCGTGCATGAAGTCGATGTCCTCGGGAAGAGGCTTGCGGAGCGACTTTGCGACGGCCTCGGCACCGCGGTCGGCGACCAGCCGCCGGCGTATTTCGGCTTCGATCTCGCGGCGGAGCGCGTCGAGACGGGCCTCGTACTCCTCTTTCGCCAGCCGCTCCTCCAGCTCGGTGAGTTCGCCCGGCGCCCTGTTGCGAGCGGATTCCATCATTCGGTCAAGCACCGAGTCCAAGTCCAGCTGACGGAGGGTCCTGTACAGGTAGTAGGTCCCGCCCACCGGCCGTCCTGGTTCCATGCCGGCGTAGCGGGTGATAGCGGCGCGGGCGATGGCGCGAAGCATTGCGTCGTTCCCATCCATGAGCGCCTTGAACAGCAGCTCGGCCAGCTGCTCGGGCGTCAGGCCCTCCGTGCTGCCCGACGCGGACTCGCCCTCGCGCGACCCCAAAATGTCCTGGATCAGCTCGTCGACGCCCGACGCCTCGCCTTCGGTGAGCTTGTACTCCCGTCCGCGCATCGAGAAGTAGACCTCGAAGACGGTTTCGAAGGCCTTCCAGTGGGCGTTGTTCTTGACGAGGGTCGCGGCGAGGGCGTACTTGAACGCCTCACGGTCCTCGAGGGGGATGTGCTGCAAGGCTTCCATCGCGTCGAGGTTCTCGGTGAGGCTGACCGGGATCCCCGCGGTGCGCAGTTCCTTGACGAATCCGGACAAAGACTCCAGGAGTCCTGCCGAGCTTCCTTCTGGGAGGGTCGAGCTCACCGCGCCGGCGAGGAAGAGCCGGCTAGATCCTTGGCCGCCTTCTCGATGTCGGACTGGTACTTCAAAAGGATGTGAAGGGTTTCGGTGGCGGTGTCGGCGTCAACAGACTGGATGCCCAGCAGCAACAGGGTGCGCGCCCAGTCGAGGGTCTCCGACACCGACGGAGCCTTTTTCAATTCCAGGTTTCTGATCGAGCGGACGATGCGCACTACCTGATCGGCGAGCGACTCGGAGATGCCGGGGACGCGGGTCAGCACGATCTCGCGCTCGCGCTCGATGTCGGGGTAGTCGATGTGAAGGAAGAGGCAGCGACGCTTGAGCGCTTCGGACAGCTCACGGGTGTTGTTGGAGGTGAGGAAGACGAGCGGGATCTGTTTGGCGCTCACCGTTCCGAGCTCGGGGATCGACACCTGGTAGTCGGAGAGGATCTCCAGCAGGAGCGCCTCGGTCTCGACCTCGACCCTGTCGACCTCGTCGATGAGGAGCACGACCGGCTCTTCGGCCCGGATCGCCTCCAGCAGGGGGCGGGTGAGGAGGAACGGCTCAGAGAAGATGTCCTCCTCGACGTCGGCCCAAGACGTCTGGCCGTCGGACTCGGAGACCCTCTGGGCCTGGATCCGAAGCAGCTGCTTCTTGTAGTTCCACTCGTAGAGGGCCTTGGACTCGTCGAGCCCCTCGTAGCACTGCAGCCGGATGAGGCGCGACCCGGTCAACTCGGCGACCGACTTGGCCAGCTGGGTCTTGCCGGTGCCGGCGGGCCCTTCGATGAGCACCGGCTTGAGCGCCACCTTGCGGTACGCGACCGTGTCCTCCGCCAGGTAGACGACGCCCGCGATGCCCTCGTCGGCGAGGTAGTCGACGCGCCGCAGGCCTTCGCGGACGGCGGCGGGGGACTCAAACCGGCTGGGCGCAGCGTCGCTCACGTGTCGTATTCCTTTACGTCCTCGTGCCCCGATGGCACGGGGAGTCAGCTTACCGAGAGGTCCCTGACCAGCGCCTATCCGTAAGGTCCGGCGACGCTGCCGGCAGCTGCCCCCGGCTCCTAACGTTCGGGACAGCAGCTAAAAGAGCTTCCGAGACCGAGGGGTTAGCTGGCTGCGCGGATCAACAAGCCGTCGGACTGGAGCAGCGTGTCCACGATCAAGGGGTAGTCGGGCCTTTGCCCGTCCCAGTCGCAGCGGTATGGATCCAGCGTCCGCGATTCCGCGGAATCGCCGGTCACGCAGTTGCCGAGAGTCTGCACGGGCCGAACTTCTACTCCGTAACGATTGAAGTACCGGAATCCTCCATCGCTTAGGCGTCGCATGCTGAACCCACCCTCATGAAGACGTTTGTGATGCCAGTGGCACAGCAGCACCATGTTCTCGAGGTTGGTGGGTCCGTTTGCAGTCCAATGGACAATGTGGTGACCCTGGAGATGAGCGCGACGGTTGCATCCCGGGAACTGACAGTGGCCATCTCTGTGCCTCAGCGCTCTTTTCAAAGGGCGGTTCGGCTTGCGGGTCCGCCGCCCCACGCCGATCACCTTGCCGCCTGATGATTCAGTGATCGTGACAGTGGGTCCGTCGCAAGTGAGTCGTCGAACAGTTTCACTCGACAGCCCGGGACCATCGTCTACCTGGCACAGGTTCGCACCTTTGGATGTCTGGTCCTCCGTTGATCGGAGTGTCTCTTCGTCGACGACAATGGTTACCAGGTAGCGGTCGTCATCCCCGCCTGGGTCCGTTGCCCTCTCTCCAGCGGAAATGATCTGAATCAGGGCGTCAGCCCGTGCGGCTCCAGGCGGGTTTGAAGCACCTTCCTGTTCAGCGTCCTGAACATCTTCGACGGACACAGCGGCCTCGATCGCGGAAGCAAGCAGCGCGCCTTCCTCCGCTGGAAGCCGGAAGTGCCCGACCAGACAACCGTCGTCATCCCAGCAGTAGGTCAGGTCCTTCCGTTTGAGGCGCGTCGCCGCTAAGTCGTCGCTCGCCCGGGACGCCTTGCGGTAGCCCCGCAGCACCGTCTCGAGCTGGGCCGCGGTCATGAGCCCCGCCATCTCGACCAACTGTTCCTCGGTTTCTCCAGTGGCAACCCGGGTGATCGCGCGCACCTGCGAGTAAGAGAGTTGTCCAGTGGCGAACCGCTCACGAACCAGCGAGAACTTGCCCAGGGCGGACGCGACACGGACCTGCTCGCGTGCGGTCACTGGGCTGATCCCACATTTCCAGGACAGCCAGGACGCCATGTCGTGGCACTCCCACGGCTCCCAGCCCCGCCGACGGTCGAATTCGCCAACCGCCACAAGGAAGGCGCAGGTGACCGCCGCCATACGGGCGGCGAGCCCACACAGCTCCTCTTCGAGCTGATTCAAGGGGATCGATGCTGGCTCGGTACTCATGACGCGATTCTATCGAACAAATGTTCGATTAATATCCTGATTCCGCGGAATCATGGGTCTCTGCGATTCGTGGTCGTAACCCCGTGCGACTCCGTTCCTAACATTCGGCGGGTGGAGAAGCCGGCAGCACGCGGAGTCCTTGTGCTGGCGGGTTCGGCGTTCGTGGTGCTCGCGGCCGAGCCGCTCTACCTTCTCGTGGACACCGCGGTGGTCGGCCACCTCGGCCCGGTTCCTCTGGCCGGGCTCGGGGTCGGGGCGGCGTTGATGACGCTGGTGCTCCTGCTCGGCACGTTCCTCGAATACGGCACCACCAGCCGGGCGGCGCGGTGGTACGGCGCCGGCCAGCGCGACGCCGCGGTCAACGAGGG
>CAZCCS010000189.1:0-6258 GCA_964497005.1 uncultured Acidimicrobiaceae bacterium
GGTGATCGAGAGGGTCGGCGCGACCGACTACGCCGATCGGCCTGTCGGTCGCCTTTCGGGCGGTGAGCAGCAACGTCTTCTCATCGCGCAGGCACTGGTCAATCACCCGCGCCTGCTGCTCCTCGACGAGCCACTCGACAGCCTCGATCTGCCCAACCAGGCGGGAGTCGCCTCGCTCATCTCCGACATCAGCCGCACCGAGGGCGTCACCGTGATTCTCGTTGCCCACGACGTGAACCCGATCCTCCCCTACCTGGACGGTGTGATCTACCTCGCCGGCGGAGGGGTGGCATGCGGGCCGGTCGCAGAGGTGATCACGTCGGAGAGCCTCACCCACCTTTACCAAACTCCGATCGAGGTGCTGAGAACTTCGGACGACCGCCTGGTCGTGGTGGGCCAGCCCGAGGCGCCGGCGCATCACGTGGACCGGCACTCACCGTGACCCAACTCGCGATAGCCGCGACCAGCCCGCCCATCAGCTGGAACCTCTGGTCCGATATCCACCAGATCCTCGCGTTTCATTTCATGGTCAACGCCCTGCGCGCTGCGACCGTCGCGGCCGTCGTCGCCGGTGTCGTGGGGTGGTTCATGGTCCTGCGCCGGCAGACCTTCGCCGGCCACTCGCTGTCCGTGATCGCCTTTCCCGGTGCCGCCGGCGCCACCTGGCTGGGAATCAGCGCGCTGTGGGGCTACTTCGGATTCTGCATCGCGGGCGCGTTGATCATCGGTGCTGCGACTGATCAAGAACGGCGGTCGCTGTCGAACGAGAACGCTCTCATCGGCGTCGTTCAAGCATTTGCCTTGGCTTGCGGTTTCCTCTTCGTCATGCTGTTCAAGGGATTCCTCAACGAGACCGAATCGTTGCTTTTCGGGACGTTCCTCGGGGTGACCGATCATCAGGTGATCGTGCTCGTGGGCGTGGCCGAGGCGGCAATAGTGGCGACGGCGTCGTTCGGGCGGCGCCTGCTGTTCAGCTCGATCGATCCCGCCGTGGCGGCCGCTCGAGGAGTCCCTGCCAGACTTACCGGGACGGTCTTCCTGCTCGTACTCGGGATTGCCGTCGCCGAGATAAGCCAGATCACGGGCGCCCTGCTCGTGTTCTCACTTCTGGTGATGCCAGCGGCTGCCAGCCAGCAGATGACGGCCCGGCCGATGCTCGGGATCGCGGTGAGCGTCCTCCTGGCTGTGTTCATCGCATGGGTGGGGGTGGGCCTCTCGTACTACTACTCCAGCTTCCCTACCGGGTTTTTCGTGACCACGGTTGGATTCGCGGTGTACGTGGCCTCGATCGCGGGGCGCTCCTTTGCTGATAGAAAAAGACGCCGGGTGGAAGTGCCGGCCGCCCTTTCGCCGGCATGAGCGGTTTCCTTCTCGCCTTGGGGGGGCTGGCCGGTGACCTGAATCCGGTAACCGGGATTGCCCACATGTTGTCCCACCCGTTCATGGCTCGGGCGTTCACCGCCGGCACCGCCATAGCAGCGGCTTGCGGGCTCGTCGGCTACTTCGTAGTGCTCCGGGCTCAGGTGTTCGCGGGAGACGCGCTCTCGCACGTCGCGTTCACCGGTGCTTTGGCGGCCCTGGCCGCAGGGATCAACCTGCGCGTCGGTTTGTTCGTTGCCTGCATCGGGTTCGGGATCGCCATGGCGTCACTCGATCCGCTGGGAAAAGCAGACGATGTGGTCATAGGCAACGTCTTTGCGTGGATCCTGGGGCTGGGCGCGTTGTTTCTGTCTCTTTACGCCACGTCCAAACACGGTGGGAACGGCGTTGCGGGCGTCAACGTGCTGTTCGGTTCCATTTTCGGATTGACATCTGGCCAGGCCGAGGTGGCGTCAGCGATAGGTGTCGGCATGGTAGTGGTCATCTTGGTCATGGCCCGGCCGCTTCTGTTCGCGTCGCTGGACGAGTCGGTCGCCTCGGCCAGAGGCGTGCCAGTGCGGTTTCTCGGCATCGCCTTTCTCGCCATCGTGGGGGTAACGGCGGGCGAGGCGACCCAGGCAGTGGGCTCCCTCTTGCTGCTCGGGATCCTGGCCGGCCCGGCCGGTGCGGCTCAGCTTTTGAGCGACCGGCCGTGGAAGGCGCTGGCCCTCTCGGCGGTGCTATCGGTTGCGTCGATGTGGGCGGGCCTGACCTTGTCCTATGCCGTGCCAAAGGTGCCTGCCTCATTCGCGATCCTCAGCTTCGCTTCGGGCGTGTACCTCCTCGGCGGGCTTCGAAACCGGATCGCCCGAGGGAGGCTTAGCCTGCAGGAATGGAAACCTGGGATGCGATAAGGGCCAGGCGAAACGTACGGGTCTACGAAGACCGGGCGATCCCGGCCACCGATCTCGAGCGGATACTTGAGGCAGGTTGGAGATCACCGTCGGCTTCGAACCGCCAGAAATGGGATTTCGTACTGGTCACCGACCGTGTACAGCTCGAGGAGCTTTCAACGGTGTGGGTCGGGGCCAGGCATCTGGCCGGGGCCGCCGCGGCGATCGTCCTGGTGCTCCCTCAGCCCGAAAGCGAGAGGTACCTCGCCATCGACCAGTACGACCTCGGGCAAGCGACGATGTCAATGATGCTCGCGGCCACCGACGCCGGCATCGGGTCGGGCCACTCCGCTGTGGGGGATCAGGAGGCCTGCCGGCGGATCGTGGGTGTGCCGGCGGATCGCAACTGCGCGTACATGATCGCCCTCGGATACCCGGCGGACCGACCCCTGACTCCGATCGTCCATCCCGATCGCCGCCCCTTCGACGAGGTCGTGCACAGAGGCCGCTGGTAGGGCGTTGGACCTCAGGCAGGGCGGCGCCGGGACAGGGCGATGCCGTTGTCCCGCATGACGAGGCGGCTGTCCGCCTCGGGGTAGCTGAAGTTGCGGAGGTCCTTGATGTAGCTGGCCGGATCGGCGATCCCCTCCGCGTGGGGATAGTCCGAACCCATGAGGATGTGGTCGGCTCCCAGCAGTTCGCGGAGTTCGCCCAACTCGTCCTCGTAGAAGGGCGAGACCCAGACGTGTCGCTTGAAGGTCTCCCTGGGGTCCTCCGGGTAGGCGTGTGGCGTCTGCCCCCACGACTTGGCGAGCTTCTCGAAGAGATGGAACACCCAGTCGGATCCCGTCTCGATCGAGGCGATCCGAAGATTCGGGTATCGCTCGAACAGCCTGTGGGCGAGCAGGTTGGCGATGGTGTCCTGGATCGGGTTGTACGAGGTCAGCGACCGGAAGGGGTTCTGGCGGAACGACTCGGTCTCGGACTTCTCGCCCCAATCGGCCAGGTACCTGGCGTAGCGGCTGTCGCCTCCGTGGTAGCAGACGGTGACTCCGGATTCGTTGGCGAGGGACCAGAACCGGTCGTAAATCGAGTCGGCCGGTGAGCGCCCGACGTCGTTCACGACAATCGGGCCGCCGACCATGACGATGAACCTGGCGTCATGGTCGACGGCCCAGCGAAGCTCGCTCACAGCGTTGTCCGCATCCACCAGGGTGATATAAGGGGCCGCGAAGATCCTCTCCTGGTATGCGAATCCCCAGTCTTCCTCCATCCAGCGGTTGAAGGCGCGAAATGCGGCGATCAAAGCGGGCACGTCCTCGATCAGTGCCTGTTCCATCCCGACCCCCAGAGTGGGAAGGAAGATCGCGCCCTCCATGCCCTGGGTGTCCATGAGCTTCAGACGGGCATCGCGGTCCTGGTACTCGGGATGGTCGGCCAGGCGGTCGAGCTCTCCGAAGAGAACTGACGTGTCCTCGCCCTTCGGGTTGCGGCCCCGGAAATACTCGTCGAGGGCGCCGGGCTTTGAGACCGGGTCCCAAGTGGGGTTGGGGATGAACCGGTTGATGCGGCCGCCGACCAGCAGTCGCTCCCGGCCGTCGACCGAAGCCCACTGCATGGTGCGCTTACGGAACTCCGGGTCGATGTGCCGGGTGAAGGCGTCTTTCGCCTCGTAGTAATGGTTGTCGCAGTCAAAGATACGGAAGTCGATATCGGCCACTTGTTCCCCCGTGCAGTTCGGACGGCGAAATCATACGTGTCAGCCGGAGGGGCCGAATTTCTCGATCCGTACGCGCTCGGGAGGGACGCCGATGTTCATGAGGAGATCCGTCGCCGCCTCAGAGAAAGCCTCGGATCCACAGACGTACGCAGTCGCGTCCTCAGGAGTATTGGGAATGTCGGCCGCTGTCAGTCGTCCGGTTGGGCGCTGACTTCCGGGCGGTGATTGACGGGTGTAGATAACCGTCGCCTCCGGTCCCGGAAGCTCGTCGGAGTAATAGAGATCATCTGGTCGGCGCACCGAGACCAGCAGGCGGACCAGATCGGAGGTTCGCTTATCACGAGCGAAACGCAGCATCGCCATCAGGGGAACGACGCCGGATCCACCACCGATGAGCAGCGCGGGGGTGTCGCCGCGCCAGACGAACCAGCCGCCGATCGGACCTCTCACTTCGAGGTCGTCACCGGGCATGAGATCGTCGTGCAGGAAGGTCGACACCTCCCCATCCGGCAGGCGCTCCACGGTCAGCTCGATCTCCGCAGATCCGTCGGGCGGCGAGGCGACCGAGTACGACCTCGACGCGGTGTACCCGTCGGGCGCAGTGAGGCGCACTATGTAGTGCTGCCCGGCGAGATGGTGGGAGGGGGCAGGCAGGCGGAGGCGGAACGTCTTGGCTGTGGGTGTCTCCGGCCGGACCTCAATCACCTTCGACATGCGCCAGGCGCCTGGGCCGGCCAGGCTGGTAGCGGTTTCAGTCACCTTCGTAGCGCTGCTCGCGCCAGGGGTCACCGTAGTTGTGATAACCCCTGACTTCCCAGAAGCCCGGTTCGTCGTGGTCCAGCAGACGCAACCCCGCTACCCACTTGGCGCTCTTCCAGAAGTACAGATGCGGAACGAGCAGACGGGCCGGACCGCCGTGTTCTCTCGCTAGCGGTTGCCCACCGACCTCCCACGCGACCCAGGCTTGACCGCCGGTCACGTCCTTCAGAGGAAGGTTGGTCGTGTAGCCGGTGTGCGAGAAGGCCACCACGTTGGTCGCGGTCTCGGTCGGCCTCGCGATGGCGAGAAGGGTGTCTACCGAAACACCCTTGAAGCTCATGTCGAACTTCGACCAGGCGGTGACGCAGTGGATGGCACCGTCGTAGGTCGACTCGGGCAGGCTCTGAATCTGGTCCCAGGTCCACGTCGTCGGGTTCTGGACGAGCCCCTCCACCGCGAAAGTCCATGTGGCGGTGTCGAGCCGCGGGGTCGGTTCGGCGCTCAACACCGGCCATGCCGGGCCGATGTCGTACTGACCGGGTGGCAATCGAGGGTCCCGTCTTTCGGTCCTGCCTCCCGAAAATCCTCTGGTGAATCTCACGATGGTCGCTCCTTCCCCGAACAACCTGGAGCCGGCGCCGGCCTAGTGAACCGGGGAGTTTTACTGGTACGACGCGCGCCCAAAGGCGCCAAGGCTGTTCGCGTGAGTTTAAACACCTCGAGGAGATTTATGATCGAAGATGAGACTTCAGCTATGCACGTCGAAAGCGGTCCGCTCAGCCCGGACGAGCTGGCCGGTTTGGACGCCTACTGGCGGGCGGCTAACTACCTGTCGGTGGGGCAGATCTACCTGCTGGACAACCCGCTTCTGCGCGACCCCCTCCAGCTGAGGCACATCAAACCGCGGTTGCTCGGCCACTGGGGCACCACTCCCGGGCTCAACTTCATCTACGCCCACCTGAACCGTGTGATCCGCCGTGACGACCTCAACGTCATCTACGTGACCGGTCCCGGTCACGGTGGACCCGCCCTCGTCGCCAACACCTACCTGGAAGGAACCTACAGCGAGGTCTATCCCCACATTGGCAGGGACGAAGACGGCATGCGGCGACTCTTTCGTCAGTTCTCCTTCCCGGGTGGCATTCCGAGCCACGTGGCTCCCCAGACGCCAGGCTCGATCAACGAGGGCGGCGAGCTCGGCTACTCGTTGGCGCATGCGCACGGAGCCGCGTTCGACAATCCCGACCTGCTCGTCTGCTGTGTGATCGGTGACGGGGAGTCCGAGACAGGTCCTCTTGCGGGGAGTTGGGCCTCCAACAAGTTCCTCAACCCGATCACTGACGGGGCCGTGGTGCCGATACTCCACCTGAACGGCTACAAGATCGCGAATCCCACTGTGCCAGCAAGGATCCATGACGAGGAGCTGCGTGCGCTGCTGAGCGGTTACGGATACACACCAAGGTTCGTGAGCGGATCCGAGCCTTCGCTCATGCACCAGCAGATGGCGGCAGCCCTCGACGAAGTCAT
>CAZCCS010000190.1:0-6208 GCA_964497005.1 uncultured Acidimicrobiaceae bacterium
GGTTATGCGTTCGTGCGCCTCGGTTTCGAACCGGTCGATGAGCTCACCGAGCTCGTCCTCGGCGATGTGTTCGGTGAGAGCGGTGAAACGGACCAAGTCGACGAAACCGACAACGACGTCTTCTTTTTCCGAAGATCCATCGAATCCGGCGAGCTTTCGCCAGAGTGCTGCACGCAACTGGCGACGGTAGAAGTAGCTGAGCAGCCGGTCGAACTCGCCGACGCTGCTTCCCCTCTCACGAAATGCCTGCGCTATTTGCTCGTCGTCCAGGCCGGCGGTGCGTAGGTCGTCGAGCTCCGCGACGATCGCGTCGCTGGAGATCTCGGCGATCCGCGACAGGGAGGCGGCGGTCACGCGGGTCTGGTACACGACGTCCTCAAGGGGAACTCCCCGGGCTAGGGCCTCGGCGGCAGACCTGAGAGCATCGCGATCGTCGGGGCCGAACGCCGGTTCATCGGCCGGCGGGGTGGTAAAACCCATGGCGCGCCAGAGACGGTCCGCTGTTGCCTCGTCGACACCGGCCAGGCCTGCGACCTCCACCGCCGTGTAGCCCTCAGGGACCGGAAAAAGGAGACCGTCGAGCGCGGCGAGCGGAAGCGGTACCGGCGAGGTCTCCGGCGGCATGGCCGGAGTATGTCACCCGGGGCCGCCGATCGGAATGTTCCTTGGTCACGGGTTCACGTCGTCACGGGTTCAGGATCGTCACGGGTTCAGGCGACGAATAGCCCATCCGGCGTCCGAGAGCCGGTACTGGAATCGGTCGTGAAGCCGGTCGCGGTGGCTCACCCAGAACTCCATTTCGAACGGGTCGACTACGTAACCACCCCACCACGGCGGCCTGGGGACTTCCCGGCCGGCGAAGCGCGCCGTGGCGACTTCAAGGTGCTCGTCGAGGTCCGCCCGGCTGGCGATCGGCTCGCTCTGCTCGGACGCCCACGCCCCCAACTGGGCGGCACGCGGGCGGGTCGCGAAGTACGCGTCCGACTCCTCCGCCGAAAGCATCGATGCGGTACCGATCACCCGAACCTGCCGTTCCAAGATCCGCCACCGGAAGGCCAAAGCGACGTTCGGGTCGGCTGCTATTTCCCTACCCTTCCGGCTGGTCCAATTGGTGTAAAAGACGAAGCCCCGCTCCCCGTAACCCTTCAGAAGCACGAACCTGACGGACGGGATTCCGTTCGCAACAGTGGCGACGGCCATGGCGTCAGGCTCGGGCTCGCCGGCATCGACGCTCTCGCGGTACCAGGCGTCGAACTGGCGGATGGGGTCCGGGTCGAGGTCGTCCTCGCCGAGGAACAGTTCGGCCACGCGGCTAAAGGGGCTCGATCCCCAGGTCTTCCCACGATAGAAGAGGGACCCAACGGATGCCGGCGCCGGCGAACCGTTCCGCCACTTGGGGGCTGCGGTCGAGCAGGGCCGTGGCGGCCACCACTTGCGCTCCGAGCTCGGTGATCCGCTCCACCGCCCGCAGCAACGAGGCACCCGTTGACACCACGTCCTCCACCACCAGGACCCGGTCGCCGGCGTCGAGGCGAGCTCCCTCAACCCAGGCACGCCGGCCGTGGCCCTTCGGTTCCTTGCGGACCGAGAACCACGATGCGCCCGTGACAATGGAGATGCCGTGAGCCAGCGCATCGGCGCCCATAGTCGGACCACCGACAGCGTCGAAAGGTTCATCAATCGCTTCGACCGCCGCTTCGCTCACCTGTCGCAAAGCCTTCCCTGAGGCGACCGCGAACTTGCCGTCGACGTAATCGTGGCTCCAGCCGCCCGAACTCAGTTGAAAGGGCTC
This sequence comes from uncultured Acidimicrobiaceae bacterium, assembly GCA_964497005.1. Taxonomy (GTDB): domain Bacteria; phylum Actinomycetota; class Acidimicrobiia; order Acidimicrobiales; family Palsa-688; genus DASUWA01. The sequence continues at coordinate 1,793 of CAZCCS010000190.1, forward strand.
GTCACGTCTCTCGTACCCGGTGGTCTTCACCAGGTCCGCTAGGGCACGTCGGTCCGAGGCGTCGAGTGGCATCGGACGAAGTCTACGTGTGCGCCCAAAGCGCGCGACTTGCCTCTTAAAAGCTCTTTGGTTTTCCAGAAAGGCCGCCGATCCAACTTCTGAGAAACCAGGTGGCTCGACGAAATATCAGTCATATCGGGATCTCTACGAAATAACTAGGCCGGGATAACCCCTCCGGCGGTGGTCCGGAAGCTCCGGAAACCGTCCCAAGAGGCCATTTACCCGGAGTCTCCGGTCTCAGACCATTTACGCACCTAATCGGTGTCTGATCGCAGGGGGTAAAGATCCGAAATGAGAGTTAAGACCAAGCTGGTCATTGTTGGGACATCCCTGGTGGCGTTGGCCGCCGCGGTGGCGCCTGCCATGGCCTCGGTCAACGTCCAGCTCACCACCACGTCAGGGACCAGGACGCTCAACCTGTACAAGTCGGATGGCACGACACCGTTAACGAGCACAGATCTCTCGTCCGGGGCGAGCAACTTCATAGCCCAAGTGGTCGATAGCAGCTACTCGAATAACGGATTCAAGGTGCAGGCGACCATGTCCAATCTGTACGGCTTCGCCAACAGTGCTTACAACTGCAACTCGGTTGTTCCGTCGTCGGCCATCACGCTGTCTTCTCCGACCGGGCTCCTCTCGGTTGCGGGCGTAAACGCAAATCTGACTCCCGTATTCACCCTTGTTGGGACGCTGACTCCGCTGAACGTTTTGGGTTTGACGTCGAGCGTTCCCATCAACCTGCCGGTGAACGGCCTGCTCCCCAGTACGCCTCCCAATGTGCAAAATCCACTCAGCCAATCCCAGCTCACGGGCAGCGGGGTGACCAACCTCATCGGTTCGACGCTTTCCACCCTCGAGAGCAGGCTTCCAGTGAGCCTCGGCACCGCAGGATTGGGTGGGAACTTCCCCAACCCCGACGTACACCCGACCTGCGACGCGACCGCGACCAATGCCAGCCAAGTGCCGATCATGACCTCCACAGCTGATCCGACGGGAGTTCTGGGCGACCTGCAGAGCTTGATCCAGAGCACCGTTGGCTCGGTTGCTCCTACCGTGAGCCAACTGATCAGCAGCGGTTACCTGACCTCCTCAGATGTTTCCACCGCGCTGCAGGGCGTCTCGGGCCTGGTCAGCCAACTCGGCCTCGGTGGCCTCACCAGCCAGCTGACGAACATCGAGGGTCTGTTGACGGCGACCGTCTCGACCGTGACCACCCTGCCCGGCTCGCTGTTGCAGAGCGGCAACTACACCTCGAGCCCGAGCCTCGCTGTCAACACATCCGGCATCCCGGCCGGCACCTACAAGGGCGTGATGACGGTCACGCTGGTCGACCAATAATCCGATGATCACGAGGCTGCGGGTCCTCGCCGTCACCCTGATCGCCTCAGCCGGCGCGCTCTTGATGAGCGCGCCGGCGCAGGCGGTGCAGACAACGACGTGGGGCATCACGGCTGCACCTAACGGCAACGGACAGAGGACCTCCCTCTCGCACCCCGCTGACGGCTCGACGGTCCACGACGCGGTGATCGTCTACAACCGGACTGCCAAGCCGATCACGGTCCGCCTGTATGTGCTGGGTACCGACTACGCACACGGCGGCTACCAGTTCAGCAAGCCGACTTCGGGCCTAGCGGCGGCTACCAGCCTCGGAACAAACAGCGTGAGCTTGCGCCCGTTCCAGGAAGTACGCGTGCCTGTCACCATCCACATGCCGCGCGGGGTCAAGTCGACCACGCTTGCGGGCATCGGAGCGGAAGCCGCTGGAATCAACAACGGCGACCTCACGATCATGGAACAGCTGGTTGTCCTGGTAAAGGCCAACCCGAGCAGTCACCTCGTCCCCTTGACGATCACCAAAGACCTGTTTCCTTGGGCGCTGATCGCGATCGCTTTGATCGCCATTACAGGTGGATTGGTTGAAAGGGAGCGGCGCAGGAGTCGCAACGGTTCAGGACTCCGTCGCCCGCCGCTTCCCGCAATGGGTCGATCCTGATGGGTTACCTGGCCCAGGTCTCGCCCAGTCCTGGCCCCGTAACTGTGACGATGACCATTCGCGGCCCGGCCACGATAGTCCCCAGTACAACCACGCTCCCGCCCGCCAGCCCAAGTTCGGCGTCGCCTGCACCGCCACACCAGCCACTTCCCCTCACCGGCGCCCCGATCTTGGCCGGTGTTGATCTGGCACTTCTACTGGCTGTAGGCGGCGCGACGCTGGTGACGATCGCCAACCGAGTGATCAGACGGGCCTGAGTCGGGGGCGGGGCGCGCCTGGGGCGCCTGGGGGGTTGGCTCCTCGCCGATGAGGCTGCCTGGTTACGGCGTCGGGCAGGTCTGAGCGTAGGCGCAGTCGTTGAAGGACTGCCCGTCAGCGCCGAGCGCGGAAGGGGTCGCCTCGTTGACCAAGCCGGGGCTCAGTACCACCGTGGTGGGGTTGCCCTGCGCGATGGTCTGGGTGCCGCCGGCCGTGAAGGTCGAGGTGGGTCCGAACTGAACGGTCCCGACAGGCGCCATAAGGGTCTGAGCCACGACCAACGTCGGCGCTTCGAGGATCCATTCGGCTGACGAGCGGGAAGAGCTGTACGGCACCTGCAGCGAGAAGCTCCACTTGTTCGCGTCGTTCATGGCGATGTTCCAGTTCGAACCCGACGCCTGAGTGATATTCACGCTCACCTGATCACCAGGCGTAACGGTGCAGTTCGGATCGGGATTGCACCCGGTTAGCTGGGTCTCGCCAGCGGGAAGCAGTTCATACCAGGCGTAGTACTGGGGACCGAGAACCGGATTGTCCGGCAACGACTGCTCAGCAACTCCCGCTTGGATCAGGTCCTGGCTGTTGAATCCGCCGATGCCCGCCCAGGTTGCAGCAAAGCCCGGTGGCACCAGTCCCGCTGAGGGGACCTTGAACGTGGAGGAGACTCCGGTCACGGGACTGGACGGGTTGACGACGTATCCCGACCAGTTGAGGCTGTCCACGGTGTCGGCCCGAAGTGGAAGAAGGCTGTGTGATTTGGCTCGAACCATCACGCCTGTGAGCGCCGCACTCGGGCGCGGATGAGCTGAAACTCCGCTTCCCAGGCCGCCACTCACGACCAGCAGACCGCCAAGTCCGGCCAAGACCGTTAAGAGCCTGAACGCACGGATACGCATCGGAACCTCCCCAGTCAGGCCGCCGAGAACGCTGTCCCCAGCAAGGCGGCCGTCAACAAGTTACCCAATCATGGCTCAAGCGGAACTGGATTGGGCCGCGGCGAGACTTGCGGGCAACCGGCCGCTGTGCACCACCGTGAGCCATTGAGTTGCGCGGGTTAACGCCACGTAAAGCGAGCGCAAACCCTGCGGGGACTCGCGCGCTATGCGGTCGGGCTCAACAACCGTCACCGCGTCGAACTCCAGGCCCTTGGCGTCCTCAACGCTCAAAAGAGAAACCCGCTCGTCGAGCGCTCCGCGGCCGACTCGGCCGATGGCGATGCCCGCGGATTCGAAGGCGTCACTCAGAGCGTCCAATACTGACGGCGGGGCGAGAACTCCGATCGTCCCGGCGCCGGGGCCCCGTTCGGCGTCGAGGTTCTCTAGCTCCTGCTCCAGAGCGTCCACTGAAGCGGACACGAGCCCTTCTTCGGGAAGGCCGGATACGGCCGGCACCGGAACGGTCCGGGGGGAGTGGCCGCTTGCTCGAACGGCTTCTGGCGGACGCATCCCCGGGGCGACCTGAGCCAGGACCCGCGAAGCCAGCTCCATGATCTCGGCCGGCGTTCGGTAGTTGACGGTCAACTCTGCAAGGCGCCAACCCCGGCGGGCGGGAAGATGCTCGACCACCTGGGCCCAAGAGGCGGGCGCCCAGGTGCCGGTCGCTTGGGCCACGTCGCCGACGATGGTCATGGATCCCGAAAGGCTCCGTCGCCCCACCATGCGCAACTGCATCGGTGACAGGTCTTGGGCCTCGTCGACCACGACGTGGCCGTACGCCCGGATCGGCTCCTCGGCTTCGGTCTCGCGTCGCCGGCGGCGAGGACCCAGCAGCGACAGTGCTTCGTCTAGGAGCGCGATGTCCGCGTCGGTCCACGGGATCGTCGCGTTCGGGTCCCCCCGATCCCGGCGAAGAAGAGCGCGCTCCTCGGCGGTGAGATTGTCCCTCGCCGCAAGGTCGATGAGAGCTGGAGCCCCGAAGAGGTCGTGGAGCAATTGCTCGGGCGTGAGTATGGGCCACATGCGGTCCAGCACCTGGACCATCGCCGGCTCGTGACGAAGCGAACGGCCGAGCTCCTCCCCGGTGAGTGGCTCGGTGCCGACATTGCGGTCGGGGCTCTCCCCCTGCGGGGCGGCCTGGTCGAGGAGGAGTCGGTAGAGAATCGACTC
>CAZCCS010000191.1:0-6196 GCA_964497005.1 uncultured Acidimicrobiaceae bacterium
AGGAGCTGTGGACAACATGCTCTGACCTCCTGCGAGGCGAGGTCTCGGAGGCGGTCTGGCGCACCTGGTTCGGCGGGGTTGAGGCCCTCGATCTGGAGGGCGATCAGCTGACCCTGTCGGCGCCGAGCTCGCTGGTCCGGGATCGGCTGACCGAGCGCTACATTCCCCTGCTTGAGCAATTCGCGAAGATCGCGGCGGGAAGGCCTGTCCACGTGAGAATCCTCGCAAGGCCGGCACCGGCCCAGGTCTCCGAGGCGCCCGAAGGCGAACCTGGCTTGGGTGACGATGCGTTTGCGCAGGTAGCGGGGCCGACCGAAGCCACCAACGGGAAGGCAGAGCACGTTGCCGAGGTCGAGCAGGTCGTTTCGGGGACCCCTTCACCGCGGGGAGACGGCCCGGTCCTGAACCCGCGCTACACATTCCAGGCTTTCGTGATCGGCGCATCCAACCGCTTTGCCCACGCCGCCGCCCAGCGGGTGGCCGAGACGCCGGCCCAGAGCTACAACCCCCTGTTCATCTACGGCGACTCCGGTCTGGGGAAAACCCACCTGCTGCACGCAATCGGCCACTACGTGGTCGAGAACTTTCCAGGCATGCGGGTCAGGTACGTGTCAACCGAGACGTTCATGAACGATTTCGTCGACGCGATCCGCACCAACGGCCAGTCCAGCTTCAAGCGGCGTTACAGGGAATGCGAACTCCTGCTCGTCGACGACATCCAGTTCATGGAAGGCAAGGAGGGCCTCCAGGAGGAGTTCTTCCACACCTTCAACTGGCTCTATGAGGGTTCGAAGCAGATCGTCCTTTCCTCGGACCGCCACCCGCGCTCGATTGCGACTCTCGAGGATCGGTTGCGCAGCCGCTTCGAATGGGGCCTCACCACCGACGTCCAGCCTCCGGAGCTCGAGACGCGCCTTGCAATCCTCCGGAAAAAGGCCGACGCCGAACGTGTCCCGATCCCCGGCGACGTGCTCGAGCTGATCGCCACCCACGTGAGGGACAACATCCGCGAGTTGGAGGGCGCCCTAATCAGGGTTTCAGCCTTCGCCAGCCTCAACCACGAACCCCCGACCGTGGAGGTCGCCGCCCGCGTCCTCTCCGACATCCTCGAGGCGGACCGTCCCCGCCAGATCACCCCGCAACTCATCCTCGACTCGACCGCCAAGGCGTTCGGGTTCAGCGTGGAGGACATCTGCGGCACCAGCCGGCGCCGTCCCCTGGTCAACGCCCGCCAGATCGGGATGTACCTCTTCCGGGAGCTTACGGACTACAGCTATCCGGCCATCGCCCGGGAGTTCGGCGGGCGCGACCACACCACCGTCATCCACGCGGTCGAAAAGATCGGTGGCCTCATGCGTGAACGTCGCCAGATCTTCGATCAGGTAACCGCTCTCATCTACGACATCAAGGGCGGGGGCTGACCGTGGGCCCGACAGCGCTTGGGGAAGGGACATCTCTGGGGAAGAGGGTGCGAAGCAGCTGTGTCGGCGCTTTGTCATTTCGGGGGATGGCTCAGGGTTCGCTCACAGGGAATCCGCTCGACGGTCGCATCCCTGTGGGATCCTGGGGAAACCGTTGGTCGGAGCAAGTCGGAGCCGACCAGCCCAAACGCTTAGTTGTCCACAATTCACAGCACCTACTACCACCCTTACCAAGAATTACTAATTAGAAGATCAGAAGCAGGGAAGGCACTCCGGTGAAGTTTCGATGCGAGCGTGACGTCCTCGTTGAAGCGTTGAGTACGGCGGGACGCGCCGTGGCTGGGCGCGGTGGGGCACTGCCGGTTTTAGGCGGCGTGCGCCTTGCTGTCGCCGGCGATTCCCTCCAAGTGACCGGTACCGATCTCGATCTCACGATCACCGTAGAGGCCTCGGTGAGCGGTGGGTCCGACGGCGTGACGGTCGCTCCCGGGCGGTTGGTGACCGACATCGTCCGGGCCCTGGAGCCCGGAGCCGTGACCGTCGAATCCGACGACGAGGAGTTACGGATCGCTTCGGGACGCTCGCATTTTGCGGTGCGCACCCACCCGGCGGATGATTTTCCTCGGTTGCCCGCGCCGACGGGCGAAACGGTGAGCCTGCCGGGAGCTGGTCTGGCCGACGCGCTGCGCCAAGTGACCCGGGCTGCGTCGAGCGAAGACTCGCGGCCGATCCTCACCGGCGTTTTGCTCGCCGCTGAGCCTGACGGGCTGCGGATGGTCGCGACCGACTCGTACCGGCTCGCCGTACGCGATCTGCGCGTGACCGGGGTGCTGGCGGAGGGGCAGAAGGTGCTCGTGCCGTCGCGGGCGCTCAACGAGCTCATGCGGCTTCTCAGCTCCGCGCCGGGCGACGTGTCCCTTCGGCTCGGCGCCCATGACGCGACCTTCGGCCTGCCCGGGGTTTCGTTGACGACTCGCCTGATCGAGGGAGAGTTCCCGAACTACCGCCAGCTGATCCCCTCGAGCTATCCCAACCGGCTCATTGTCGGCAGGGAAGCCCTGCTCGACGCGGTCCGCCGCGTGAAGCTGTTGGCCCGCGACGCGACCACCCCTGTCCGAATCGCCCTCCGCCCCAACGGCATCGAGCTGACCGTGATCACCACCGACTGGGGAACCGCAACGGAGGACGTCGATGCCAAGTACGAGGGGGCGGAGATGACCGTGGCGTTCAACCCGAACTACCTGATCGACGGAGCCGAGGCGGTCAGCGGGGACGACGTTGTTCTCGACACGCTCGACGCGCTGAAGCCGGCGACTCTTCGGCCTACCGAGGGCGACGACTACCTGTATCTGTTGATGCCTGTTCGGGTGTCATGAGCGGCCCGCTGGTTCTGACGTTTGTCCGTGTTGAGTCGCTTCGACAGCACTAACGTCACAGCGCAGAGTTCCCTGAGCGCAAGATTGTTACGAAAGTGTCGCCATAGCGCGATTTCGTCACAGGATTGCGTCTCCCCGATTCGGCCCTGTTACGAAAGTGCTGACTCGGATGTTCGCTTCGCCTCGCCGGCGGAGAATCACGACAGCTGAACGACCGTGCATATCGATCATCTGTGGCTCACCGACTTCCGGATCTATCGAGACGCCGAGTTCTTGCCGGCGCCGGATGGGATCACGGTCGTCACGGGAGGCAATGGTGAGGGGAAAACCAATCTGGTCGAAGCGATCGCATACCTGGCGACGCTGAAGTCGTTCCGCGGAAGCTCTTCGGACGCAATGATCAGGAGTGGAGAGAGCCGGGCGATCGTGCGGGCGGAAGGCCAGAGAGATGCTCGCCGAATCCTGATAGAGGCGGAGCTGCAGGCCGTCGGCCGGGACCGGGTGCAGCTGAATGGGCAGCCGCTCCGCCGTTCCCGCGACCTGCTCGGCTTTCTGCAGGTAACCGTGTTCTCGCCTGACGACCTCGCCCTCGTCAAGGGAGGCCCCCAACTGAGGAGGGAGTTCCTCGACGACCTGCTGGTCGCCTTGCATCCCCGCCACGACGAGACGATTTCCGAAGTCGACCGCGTGTTGAAGCAGCGGAACGCGTTGTTGAAGTCGGCAGGCATGGAACGTGTCCCGGGAGAGGTGGCATCGACGCTCGACGTGTGGGATACGAAGCTCACCGAGGCAGGGGAGAAACTCGCAGCCGCCAGGCAGGCTTTGTGCGAAGCGCTCGACCCCGTTGCCGGCGCCTCCTACGGCCGGCTGGCGAGCAATGTCGCCCATCGGGGCAGGGACACTGTGGGTGTTACCTATCAGCGCAGCTGGGATGGCGGATTGCTGGAGTCGTTGCGGGCGGCGAGGAACGAGGATCTCCGCCGCGGGATAACCACGGTGGGGCCCCACCGGGACGAGGTCTTGCTTCGGATAGGCGACCTCCCCGCAAGGTCGCACGCCTCGCAGGGCGAGCAGCGATCGTTGACCCTGGCCCTTCGGCTGGCCGGCCACGCCATCGTCACCGATCGGGTCGGAGGCCCGCCCGTCCTCCTCCTCGACGACGTGTTCTCCGAGCTCGACACATCACGCTCCGATGCGCTGTTGCGTTGTCTTCCGGAGGGACAGGCGATCGTCACCACGGCCGGCGAGCTGCCCCCGAGTGCTGAAGTTGCTGCCAGGTTCCGGGTCGAGGAAGGAAAGATCCTGCCGTGAGCACGTGGCGTGACCAGCGTCCGCCGGCGGTCGAAATCGAGCCCCGCAGGGTCGCCGAACACCTGGACCGGGCCGCTCAGGGACTAGGGATTCCGAAGGCCGGCGTCCTCGGTGCGATCTTCTCGAAGTGGGCGGATCTGGTAGGGGTGGACATCGCCGCGCACACAGAGCCGAGGACCCTCCGTGACCGGGTCCTGGTGGTCGCCGTGGACCAGCCGGCGTGGGCGGCGCAGCTGCGTTATTTGGCCTCTGATCTGGTGGAGAAGATCGCCGTTTTTACGGGCTCTTCTGAGGTCACAGAGATCCAGTTCAGGGTCGCCACCAGCCCTGAATCAGGGGCTCAGAAGAAGTCTCCGAATAGGCGCCTTTCTGCCCCTGGTTGACCCACCCCTCTGGTAAACTACAGGTATCGAATTTCGGGCTGCTGACCTGCGATTTTGACTAGTCGCACGCCGCCCGGAATGTCCTGTAAACCCCTGGTGGAAAGGTCGCGTTCATGGCCATGCAAGTGAGGGCCGAGGAAGATCAGAAGGAGGGTCGTCCTAGCAGCTACAGCGCGCGCGATATGGCGGTGCTCGAAGGCCTCGAACCGGTCCGCAAACGCCCCGGAATGTATATCGGCTCCACCGGCACCAGCGGCCTCCATCACCTGGTCTGGGAGGTCGTGGACAATTCGGTCGATGAGGCCATGGCCGGGTATGCCAAGCGCATAGATGTCACGCTGACCGCCGACGGCGGCTGCCGGGTTGTAGACGACGGGCGAGGCATCCCAACAGACATCAACCCCCAGCAGAAGCTCTCAGGCGTCGAGATCGCTCTGACCAAACTTCACGGCGGCGGGAAGTTCGGCGGCAGCGGCTACAAGGTCTCCGGTGGCCTCCACGGCGTCGGGGTGTCGGTCGTCAACGCCCTGTCCACCAAGCTGATCGTCGAGGTCGACCGGGACGGCGAGCACCACCGGATGGAGTTCGCCGACGGCGGAAAGGCGAAGGGCAAGCTCGAGGTGACCGGGCCGGCGCCGAGGGGTCGCACCGGCACGACCGTCGAGTTCTGGCCGGACCCCAAGATCTTCGATGAGGTCGAGTTCCGCGCGCAGACGATCACCGAGCGCTTGCAGATCTATGCCTTCTTGAACGCCGGGCTCGAGATCCGTTTCAACGACGAACGTCCTGGGGGGGACAAGGCCGTCTTCCAGTACAACGGCGGGATCATCGACTTCGTCAAGCACTTGAACGCGTCGAAGGAGCCGTTGTTCAAGAAGGTCGGCTACTACAAGGTGGCCGAGGACGACGGCGAGGTCGAGGTGGCCTTGCAGTACAACAACGGCTACTACGAGGGCCTCCACGGCTACGCCAACGGAATCTCCACGATCGAGGGCGGCACCCACGTCGAGGGATTCCGAAAGGCTCTGACCAACGTGGTCAACAAGTACGCCCGGGCCGCGAACCTCCTCAAGGAGAAGGAGGAGAACCTCCTGGGCGAGGACATCCGCGAAGGCCTGACGGCAATCGTCGCGGTCAAGCTTCGTGACCCGCAGTTTGAGGGCCAGACCAAGGCCAAGCTCGGTAACGTCCCGATTCGGTCGTTGGTCGAGAGGGCAACCAACGAAAAGCTGGCCGAGTGGCTGGAGGAAAATCCCACCGAGGCCCGGCAGGTCGTCAACAAGTCCATCCAGGCTGCGAGGGCGCGCGTCGCCGCGCGCCAGGCTCGCGACGCCACCAGGCGGAAGTCGGCACTGGAAGGCGCGGGCTTGCCCGGCAAGCTGACGGACTGCGCCACCAAGAACGCACATGATGCAGAGTTGTTCATCGTCGAAGGTGACTCCGCCGGCGGGTCAGCAGTCCGGGCGCGCGATCCGCAGACCCAGGCGATCCTCCCCATCAGAGGAAAGATCCTCAACGTGGAGAGGGCACGAATCGACAAGATGCTGAAGAACAACGAGATCCAGGCTCTGATCGCAGCTATCGGCGCGGGTCTCGGCGACGACTTCGAAGTGAGCAAGATCCGCTACGGCAAGGTCATCATCCTCGCCGACGCGGACGTGGACGGAAGTCACATTCGCACCCTGCTTCTGACCTTCTTCTTCCG
>CAZCCS010000192.1:0-6183 GCA_964497005.1 uncultured Acidimicrobiaceae bacterium
TGTGTCCGAAAGGATGTGGGGGTTCAAGTCCCCCCTCGCCCACGTAGTTCGGGGGCTCGGCAAAGCGATTTTGTGAGCCTCCGCCGCTACGTTGTGCATCCACGTTTTTTGTCCACCGGCTGGCGGGTTCCCACAGGAGGTTCATATACCCCCCGCCCATTCTCGTCCCAACCTTTCCCGCCGCCGAACCTACTTGCCGCCGCGCAGGCGGCTCATCCCGAAGCGCCGCTGGCCCCGCCGGGTGCTTGTGGTCGTCAACCTGGTGGTGGCTACCTGCATCCTGAGCGCGGCTGGGGTGTACGGGTATATCCGTCTTCGGATCGACTCGATCCGTACGCTCGCGGCACCTCACCTGTCGAAAACGGTCGGCGGGGCGACCGACAGCGCGGGCGGCCTGACACCGGAGAACATTCTGCTCATCGGCAACCAGTCGCGGGCCGGCATCAGTTCCTCGGAGATCCAGGCGTTCGGCTCGCCTCAGTCGCTGTCGGGCTCGTTGAGCGACGTGATCATGATCCTGCACCTCGACCCGGCCAAGAACAGCGCTTCGCTGCTGTCCATCCCGCGGGACTTGTTCGTCCCGATGCCACCGGGCAGCCCGGTCGGCCCGTACCAGAAGATCGACGCCGCGCTGAACGACGGGAAGAAGGGGCCGGACAACCTCATCCAGGCGATCAGCTCCGACTTCGGGATTCCCATCAACCACTTCGTGGAGCTCCAGTTCGACGGGTTCCAGAACACCGTGAACGCGCTCGGCGGGATCAACGTCTATTTCCCGGAGCCGCTCTACGACAAGCAGTCAGGCCTGTGGGTGGCCGCACCCGGCTGCACCCACCTGAACGGCGCGGCAGCGCTCGCGCTGGTCAGGGCCAGGCATCTCCAATACGACCCGCCCGGTGATAGCGCCCCCCGGTCCAACTGGCCCTACGACCCGGAATCGGACCTCTCCCGGATCGTCAGAGATCACACCTTCCTTCGGATCCTGGCCACCACGGCCAAATCGCAGGGTCTGACCAACCCGATAACCCTCAACTCGTTCCTCGGGGCGGTCATCAACCAGATAACTGTCGACCCCGCACTCAAGTCGCAGCTGATCTCGGTCGCCAGCCACTACCGCCACATCAACCCCGACTCGATACCTGAGCTGACCCTCCCCGTCACGACAGTCGGCGGTGCCAGCGGCTACTACTACAACGGAGCGAACGTAGGCGACGTCGACTTCCCCGTTCAGCCCGCCGACGACCAGGTCATCGCCCAGTGGGATGGGTCTGCGCTCCCTGCGCCCCAGCCGCCCACACAGGTCGAAGTTTTCAACCTGGCCGGCGGCTACAACCTCGCCTCGAAGACCACCGGCGCACTCAGGGCCGACGGGGTGGCGGCGGTGACGGCAGGAGACAAGCCGGTGCCGGCGTCCACCACAGAGACGTTCGTGGACTACCCAGCGGGCGGACTGGCACAGGCGATATATATCTCCAACCTGCTGAGCGGCTCGGTCATGCTGCGCCAGCAACCGAGCCTTCCCGGCGGGACCATCGCAGTGGAGGTTGGCTCGCTGCTGACCGTCGCGCCGCCGGCGAGCGCGGTCGCGGCCCCTGCGGGCACGGTCGCAGCCCCCGCGGGCACTTTCGCGGCCCCCGCGGGCACCGGGGCACCTCCGTCCACCGTGCCGGGCACCACCGCCGCGTCGACCCAGCCGCGGAGCGGTGGGGTGACCGGTGTCGGGGTCCCTACCCCCGGCGGGCAGAAGCCCAGCTCCGCCTTGGACCAAAACCAGCCCTGGGACCCTTCGGCTTGCCCTGCTAAGCCGGCCTCGAGTCGATAAGGTTCTCGGACTCCGCCGGCGGCTTCGGCCCTTTGCCCCTTCGGACCGGTCCGCCGGCGGAGCCCCTTTTCAGCGCCGGCGGACAGTTGGTCATGGTCCGCTTCTAGAGGTCCCTTCTAAAGGTCCCTTCTAAAGGTCCCGGCGAGTGGCCCTGGACTGCCGCTCGACAGCTACGGCCAACGGGGCGCATCGCGATCAGCGGCCCACCCGGGAGCACCTTTGGCCGGCGGCCTTCCTCCCGGGATGCGCAACTAGCCGGCGGGCCTTCCACCCGGGATGCGCAACTGGCCGGCGGCCTTCCCCCCTGGGATGCGCAACTGGCCACAGTTCCGACGGGACATGACCCACTCGACGGCAACCCCGGCCACTTGCGCCGGCCGTCTGTACAAAACCGGCCAGGGTTGGCCAGGTACCACAAGGCGGGTCAACCAACACTGGCCACTTTCCACTTTCGCGCCGGCGAGCAAATCTGCCAACGACCGGCGCCTCAACCCTTCGACGACCGCCGCCCCAGCGACCGCCGCCGTAGCGACCGCCACCAAACCGGGTCCCCCGGTGCCGCGCTCAGCCGCGGGCCAGCAAACTCGATCACGCGCCAGGCGGAGCCCGTTTCAGGCCCTGTTTAGCCCGGTCCGTGGTCAGCCCAAGCGGTTGCACGAACGGACAGGGTTCCGTTGCGCGGCTTTTCACGGGCTGGTAGGAACACCGTGGTTGCTGGAATCCGTCCGAGTCAGCACACCGGGGAGAGAGGGGTAGCAAATGATACGTAAGGGTTGGCGTAAGCGTGCCGTCCTGCTCAGCGCGGCTTTTGCAACGGTCACCGGTCCGATCGTGGGGTTGGGGGTCGGGATTGGGGTGAGCCCTGCGTCGGCGGCGGGTTGTACGACAGCCGGAGCAACTGGGTTCAACGCGGCGGTGGTGATCACCACCGCCGGCACCGTGGTCAACGGCACCAGCGTCGATGCAGGTGCCAGCCAATGCGACCTCGGCATCTATGTAGCCCCTGGTGCCGACAACGTCACCATCACCGGCGTCACAGTCACCGGCGCGAACGACCACGGGATCATGGCCGAACAGGTTTCCGGCCTCACCATCCATAACAGCACCGTGGACGGAAACGGCGTCAACCCGAACCACAATCTGGGGACAGATAAGGCCATCCAGCTGGTCGGGGTGACCGGCTCAACGGTGTCCGGTAACACGGTGTTCGGGAATCTTGCCGATGGCGGCATCTCGGTGACCGATGAGGGAGGGGGCTTCGACCCCGCCGCGCCGAACGGTCCCGCGGCTAATCACGCTTCGAGCAACGACACCATCACCAACAACTACATCCACGACAACTTCGGCGGCTGCGCCATCGTCATCGAGAGCTGGGTCTCCGGGGCGGGTGTCGACCACATCACGGCCAGCAACAACACCATCACCGGTCATCAAGGCCAGTTCGGGCCCCACGGGCCGGTGATCGGCCAGATCGTGGTCGCCGGCGATGCGCCCGGGGCGAGAGTGACCAACACCACGCTCACCGGCAACGCCATCGTTCAGAGCTTCCTGAGCGGAATCACCCTGCACTCGAACGCTCCCGGCGACGTGATCTCAGGGACGTTGATCCAGGGCAACCTGATCGATGGGAACAACTGGGCAGCGGTCAACGGCGCGCCGCAGACCGACGGGATCGCCCTCGAGGTCAACGACATACCTGCGCCGGCGACCCCCGTGGTGACCGGAACCACGATCGACAACAACTTCCTGACCAACCAGTACGTCGGTGTCTGGCAGGACTTCCATGTGACCGGAACGACCCTGACCGCCAACAACTTCAGCGGCGGCACGATCCTCTTCTACACCCAGCCTGTACCGGGCAAGGGCTACTGGTTGGCCGGCGGTGACGGAGGGATCTTCACCTTCGGCAACGCCGGATTCTTCGGCTCCGAGGCCGCCGCCCCGTTGGACTTCCCGGTTGTGGGCCTGGCTCAGACCCGGGATCAGGGCGGCTACATCATGGTCGGGACTGACGGCACGGTCTTCCCTCAAGGCGACGCAAGCGACCTGGGGTCGCCGGCCGGAACCCCGCTGAACGCTCCTGTCGTCGGCATAGCCATGACGCCAGCCGCCGGGGGTCCTCCCGGCACTCCGGGCACCAATGGGCTGGGCTACTGGATCGTGGCTGGCGACGGCGGTGTCTTCACCTACGGGGACGCCAAGTTCTTCGGCTCGACCGGTGGGATCCATCTCAACAAGCCAGTGGTCGGGATAGCTCCGACCCCCGACGGGCTCGGGTACTGGACGGTCGCCTCCGATGGCGGGGTCTTCACCTTCGGCGACGCCACCTTCCATGGCTCGACCGGTGCGATCCGGCTGAACAAGCCGGTGGTCGCCATGGCTCCGACCCCCGACGGCCTCGGGTACTGGTTGGTCGCCTCGGACGGGGGAGTGTTCACCTTCGGCGACGCCAAGTTCTTCGGCTCGATGGGCGCCGCACACCTGAACGCCCCAGTGGTCGGGATGGCAGCAACGCCGGACGGCAAGGGCTACTGGCTCTTCGCCCGTGACGGCGGTGTGTTCACCTTCGGTGACGCCGGGTTCTTCGGCTCCATGGGTGCCGTCCACCTCAACTCGCCGATCGTGGCCGGCACGGCCACGGGCTCGAATGGCGTAGCTCCCTAGGTCTGCAGCGCTTTTGCGGCCCTTCATCGGGCCGCGGGACGGCCGTCAGCAGTAGCGGATCCACGGGTTCTGCTACGGCTGGCGGCCGTTGCGCGCCGATACCTGGTAACGATGGTGCCCCGTATGCCGGCCGGCGACGATTTTACGGCGGTTCTTCAGGCGGCCCGACTCGGTGAAGAATGGGCCTTCTCCACGCTTTACCGGGGCTTCAATGCCCGGGTGGTGCGCTACTTCGCCTCGCGCGTACCTGATGTCGCCGAGGATCTGGCCGCCGAGACCTGGCTGGGTGCGGCCCGGAGCCTCTCAGCCTTCGAGGGGGACGAGCACGGATTCCGGGCCTGGATCTTCACCATTGCGCACCGGCAGCTCGTTCAGCACTGGCGGGACGGCGCCAGGCGCCCTCAGGTGGACCCCTCGCAAGCGATCACCGTCGGCGAGGATAAACGGCACCGAGGTAAACGGGGCCTAGATAAGCGGGGCCCAAATTCGCACGATGTTCGTGCCCATGATGTCGAAGTTGAGGCCGTCGATTCGCTTATGGCTCAGCAGGCGGCGAAGGCCATCGCTGGTTCTCTGACCGCCGATCAGGCCGAAGTGGTCCTTCTCCGAGTCCTCGGTGGGCTGGACGTCGAGGACGTGGCGAGAATCCTTGGCAAGCGTCCCGGAACGGTTAGAGCGCTGCAACACAAGGCCCTACGCAACCTGGCCACCAACAATTTCTTCCTGGAAGCGTTAACGCAATGAGCTCAGGGCGCGATTGACATGGACGAGATGGCAAGGCATTCCATCGACGACCGCACTGCCGACCGGCTTCTGTCCGGCGGGGTAGCTCCCGACGACGCCCCGCCGGGCTACGAGCACATCGCCCGGATGGTCAGGGCTGCCCAGGCGCCCGCTACTCCCGCCGAACTGATCCGGGAGCAGTCGGTCGTGTCCATGGCCGCTGCGGCTGTCTCCAGTGTCCAAGCAGACCAGGCGGTTCCTGGAACACCGCACCGGAGGAAGAACAAAGTGATCCCCAAGCTCGCGGCTTTCCGGGCCGCTGCGATTACCGCAGCAGCTGTACTGGGTGCTGGCGCGGCAGCCGCCGCCGCGACCGGGAGCCTGCCGTCCCAATCGTCCTCTTCCTCTTCTTCTTCGCACGCCGCCGGCCTGGTCACCGCCGGCTCGAATGCCGGTTCCGGTACCTCCGCCGGCACAAGCAATAGCCAGACCGGCGGGAACCCGAACCCAGGAAGCTCCAATCCCCTCGGGTTGCCCACCACCGGCCCGGGCAACTTCCATGCGGTCCCCGGGCTGTGCACCGCCTTCCTCGCTCACAACTCGACTACGACGACCGCTGGCACGACGACCGCTGGAACCGGCAGTGGAACTGTCACAACGCCCCACGAGAACGACTCGACGGCATTCCAAGCGTTGCGCAAGGACGCCACCGGTTCGACAACAGGCTCTGTGACCGCAACCGTCGCCTGGTGCAATAACTACCTCAGCAAGTACAGCCCCGGTAAGAGCGGGACCGCCCCCGACAACGAAGGCACCACCCCCGGAAAGGGCGGCTCCGACAACGGGAGTCCTTCTACGGGCAAGCCGTCAAGTCCCGGCAACTCCGGATCGCACTCCAGCGGCAGCGGCAACGCGTCCCACGGCAACAGCTCCGCCGGTCGGCACTAGCCCGGACAGAGCCCCTGCCGCTCGGC
>CAZCCS010000193.1:0-6161 GCA_964497005.1 uncultured Acidimicrobiaceae bacterium
CGGCGTGTATCTCGCCGGCGGCGGCAGCGGAGAGGGGTTCGCTCTCGAGCTGGGTGAAATGCGCCGAATCTTCGAGATCGGAGCAGAGGAGTTGTCGGGGCGCGTCCCAGTGCGGGCGATGGGGTTCGAACCGCACCGAGCTAGTCAGTTGAGAGAGGTACTTCTCGCCGCACAGGAAGCCGGCTTGGATGCCGTTCAGGTCTACTCGCTCGACGGGGGGCACATCTTCAAGCCGGGTCCTGAAGAGATGCGTTCCTACTATGCAGACGTCCTCGAGGGCATCGATGTCCCCCTCGTCCTGTCAACGCATCCGTCGGTCGGCTACTCCCTTCCCTCAACGCTTATCGAGGAGCTGTGCCGGGAGCGAAACGTCATCGGCATCAACGTAACGACCAATGAGATCCCGTATCTGGCGGACCAGATCGCCTTGCTGCGCGACAACGGCTGGCTTGAATCCCGGATCAGCGTGCACGTCGGTGGGGAGATGCACGGTCTGACGAACCTCGCTCTCGGTGGCCAGGGCATCTGCAGCTCGATGGGCAATCTGGTGCCTCGCCTCCTCGCCCGGATGCACTCCAGCTACGAAGCGGGCGACCTGCGGGATGCCGAATCCAGCTTCGTCCGGCTGCTGGAGATATACGTTGCCTTCACCAAGTTGGGCGGATCGCGTGCCCTGAAGGTTGCCCTCGACTTGCTTGGGTTCGCCGGCGGCCCACCACGCCATCCGAGGTTGCCAGTGCCCGATTCGGTGAAACCGGAGATTTCTCGACTGCTCGACCACTTTGAGATTCGGGAGTCGGAGGGCTTCAAATGACCACCGGCACCCTGATGCAGCTGCACGCATACGCGCGATGAAGTTCGGAATCGCCTTCTTCCCAACCAATGAAGGCATGAACCCGGGCGATCTCGCAGTGGCCGCCGAGGAGAGGGGCTTCGAATCCGTCTTCGTCGCGGAGCACAGCCACATACCTGTCTCCCGGGAGTCTCCCTACCCCGGGGGCGGCGAGCTCCCCCGGGACTACTACCACGCGTGGGATCCGTTCGTGAGCCTGGCATACGCCGCGGCGCGTACCAACAAGATCCTGCTCGGGACGGGCGCCTGCCTCGTCACCCAACGCGACCCGATTCAATTGGCCAAAGAGGTGGCCAGCCTCGACGTCTGCTCGCAAGGACGGGTCCTGTTCGGAGTCGCCGCCGGGTGGAACGCCGAAGAGATGTCCAACCACGGAACCGATCCGTCCAGTCGCTTCGCGCTTATGGGCGAGCGGGTGACGGCGATCCGCACGATCTGGCGTGAGGATGCTCCAGAATTCCACGGGCGGTTCGTCGACTTCGCGCCTATCTGGGCCTGGCCGAAGCCAGCACAGACGGGCGGTCCGCCGGTCTTGGTCGGTGGCAATGGGCCCCGGATTTTGGAGCGAGTGGTCGCGTTCGGCGACGAGTGGATGCCCAACGCGATTCGTGTTGGTGACCAACTTCCAGCCCGTATCGCTCAGCTGCAGACGCTGGCCGAGGAGGCCGGCCGTGGTCCTATCCCTGTGTCCGCCTATGCACCCCCGCCTATCGGCAGCAAGCTGAACGCCTTGGAAGAAGCGGGAGTCACACGAGCGATATTCGTAGTCGCCACGGCGGCGCGCGACGACACTCTGAGCCGGCTTGACAGCTTCGCCTCGACCGCGGTCGGGCTGTGATCACGGTCAGGGATCAGAGCGAATGACCTCACCTTCGAGCCAGAGGGAGCGTTGTGACACGACGTTCAGCTGTTGAGACCGCCGTCGACGCGATTCGAAGAGGCGAAATGGTCCTCGTCGTCGACGACGAGGACAGAGAGAACGAGGGCGACCTCGTCATGGGGGCCGAGTTCGTCACGACCGAGTCGGTGATCTTCTACCTACAGCACACTTCGGGTCTTCTCTGTACCACCCTGACCTGGGAACGCGCGGACGAACTCGACCTGCCTCTTATGGTCGAGGAGAACACGGAGAAGCACGGCACGGCATTCCTGGTCAGCGTCGATTATCGGAAGGGGACATCGACCGGCATCAGCGCCGCTGATCGAGCCCTAACGGTCAGGGCTCTTGCCGATGGGGCGACCGAGCCGGGAGCGCTCTCTCGTCCCGGTCATGTGTTTCCACTCCGGGCGCGGAAGGGTGGGGTCCTTGAGCGTCCCGGTCACACGGAGGCGGCCACCGATTTGTGCCGACTCGCTGGGGTCTTTCCCGCGGCGCTGATCGCCGAGGTAGTCACAGCAGATCGAGCAGAAATGATGCGACGGCCGGATCTTGACAGCTTCGCGCGGGAGCATGGACTTCAAGTTGTCTCGATTTCGTCGCTGATCCGCCATCGCCAAGAACATGACGGGATCGTCGAGCGGACCGGCGAAGCCGATCTGTGCACGGGGAATGGCGAGTTCCACGCCGTGGCATACCGCAGCATCTACGACGGCATCGAGCATCTCGCATTGGTCAAAGGCGACGTCCGGACTCAAGAGGACGTCGTTGTGCGCGTACACAGCGAGTGCCTGACGGGAGATCTGGTTGGGTCCCGCCAATGTGACTGTGGCCCTCAGTTCCAGACGGCTCTGTCGATCGTCTCGGACCTGGCCTGCGGCGTTGTGGTCTACCTTCGAGGTCAAGAAGGCAGGGGCATCGGGCTGGGCCACAAGCTCCGAGCGTACGAACTGCAGCATCGCCTTGGATTGGACACCGTTGATGCCAATCTCGAGCTGGGGTTGCCTGTCGACACGCGGGAATACGGGATCGCTGCCGCCATCCTCACCGATCTCGGCGTCCACTCGGTGCGGCTTCTTACCAACAACCCGTCGAAATGCGCCGGCCTGTCAAGCTACGGGCTGAAAGTAACGCGACGAATCCCCCTGGAGACGGAGCCGACGCCCGAGAACATCGGATACCTCAGGGCCAAACGGACCCGCATGGGCCATATCCTCGATCTTCCGGAACCCATTGACGTCGAACGCACCCCTCGTCTGTATGGGCAATCTGAAACGAGAGTCGGGTGACCCCGGGTACCGTCCGATCGGTTCGAACCGGTTCGGTTCTGTGAGCTCGGCCACAGGCGGCTGCGACATCGGAATCGTCGTGTCCGACGGAGCCCGCGCCTTGGCGTTCTACGAGGGAGCTCTGGGATGCCAGAGAGAACATGACTTAGAGCTTTCGGACGGAGGAACGCTCTACCGCCTCCGGTGGGGAAACTCGGTGCTGAAGGTGATGGCGCCTGGGACTAGGCCCCGACGCCCTGCACCGCGTGATCTACAGCTACCACTTTCGTCCCTCGAGGATCTCGTCCGCGAATGCGTAAGGAACGTGGGTTACTGCTACGTCGCGCTGACTGTCTCAGGTCTGGCGGCCATCTACGAGAGCGCCTTGGCGCTCGGGTGTCGGGTCGTCTACGAACTCACGAACACCCGCCCGGGAACATGGATCGCGGTGGTCGAGGACCCCGATGGCAACTGGGTTGAGCTAGTCGAATACACGCAACCCGAGCTGGCATCGGCCGACCTCGAGACGAAGGACCTCAGGCGTAGTCGCTGATCCAGCCAGTGCGGGACGGGGGTTCACAAGAACTTGACCGGCCGAAAAATATCTGACATGATTCAACCGTACAGTCGGGTGATTTAAAGAGATAAAGCTTTTTCGCAGGACTTAATTACCAACCGGGGGGATCCGCTGTCTTCAAGTGAGCCGGGGCAGGCCGCTTCTCGAGCATCCGTTGTCCCTGCAGACGTTCCTCGATTCCCGGACGGCGTTATATGCCGCCCAGGGGGTCGACTCGGCGGAATCGCCGTTTCGTCTGGCCACGGTTCCGTCACCCGGGCCAAATCCATCTCCTAACCGGAGGCTGAAAACGACATGAGGAGTGAAAGAGTGCGCAGGCCGCCCACCTTGAAACCAGGAACCTTCCGCGGGCTCGCGCCGGCGATCCCAGCACTGGCAGCCTTAATCTTGGTGGCTGGCGCGTGCGGATCGACGACCCGCACCTCCACGCCCACCACACAGGCTGGAACTTCGTCCGCTGCGACATCGGGGTCGGGGGGAGCCGCGACTACTCAGGGCGTCACCGCCAACTCCATCACGGTCGGAGGCGTTGATGTGGTCAACGGTCAGGGCTACTCATATGCCGACGTGTGCAACGGAGCGCAGGTCCTCTTCAAAAAAGTCAATGCCGCTGGCGGTGTCAACGGTCGCACGATCCACTACGTGGGCTGCCTCGACGATGGGGGTAGTAGTGGCACCGACAACGCGCAGACCACACGGCTGGTCGAATCCGACAGGGTGTTCGCGATCGTTCCCGCCTCGATTCTCTTCACCGGGTCCTCCGTAGCCGTAAATGCCAACGTCCCTTACTTCGGCTGGGGCATATCCCCCTATTTCTGCAACAACTCACAAGGGTTCGGATTCAACGGATGCACGGGCCCCACGAACCCCAACTGGACCGATACCTCTTGGGCCACCATGATCAAAAAGGCTCTCCCGAATGTCACCACTGTTGGGATCCAGTCACTCGACATTCCGCCAACCCATGTCACCTCTGCGGCCGCCGTCAAGGGCTTCGCTGCGGAGGGACTCAAGCTCGTCTACCAGGACGGGTCGATCCCGTTGACGGGAGTCGCTGACTACACCCCGTACGTACAAAAGATCATCGCAGCGAATCCTCAGGTTCTCGTGTTGCAGGTACAAACCCCAGTTCCTTTGATCTCTGCATTGCGTGCGGCCGGCTACAAGGGCGCCACGCTCGATGCGGTCGACGATTCGGCTCAGCTTTTATCCAACCCGTCTACCGCGAGGGCTTTGGAGGGTGCGTATGTCGTTACGTCCTTCTCGCCGGATCCGAACAACGCTGGCATGCAGCAGATGCGGGCCGACGCCAAGCAATACGGAACGGCCAACCAAGTCATCGATGACTCGTTCGCTCAGGGCTACTTCTCGGCTGCAATGTTCATCGATATGGTCCAAAAGGCAGGTCGAGATCTAACCTCAACCAGCTTCTACAAGGTTGCCAACAACAGCGGTTACTGCTTCGACGGTAACGGGGCCATGGGAAGTGTCTGCTACCCGACGGGGCATACCGACTACACCGGGTGTGTGGCCTTGGTGCAGATCAAGAATTCCACATTCGCCCCGACCGTTCCCATCACATGCAGTACGGGAATCGGCAACAACGCCAGCCAGAAATCTAGCTGACGGTCGAACGAGGGATGTATTCGCAGTCCTGGTCGGGTTCCTCCCCGCCTGGCCAGGACTGCCCCGAGGTGAACCGAACAGCTAGCGACTTGACCGAAGGATCGTCTGTGTGACCAAGTTCTTGGCGCTATTGATCACCGGCGTCGTCACCGGCGGAATCTACTCAATCATTTCGTCCGGGCTCGTACTGACGTACGTAACTACTGGTGTCTTCAATTTCGCGTACGGAGCCACCGCCTTCACGGTGGCGTACCTCTTCTATCAACTTCATTCAGGGCTCGGCTGGCCGACCGCCGTTGCAGCAGCCTTCGTACTGCTAGTTGTGGCGCCGTTGCTCGGATTCGTACTCGACCGCGCCATCTACAGAAATCTGAGTAAGGCGTCCGGTGTAGCCAAGCTCGTCACCACCATCGGTGTTCTGGTCGCCCTCCCGAACATTTTCCTGCTTCTCGCCGATTGGGCTCAGAAGACGCTGCACTGGTCCCTTCTGACGCAGTCCATAGTGGCCCTGCCCCCCGGGCTCGGGCCGTATCCGCCGAAGGTGTGGCACATAGCGCGGGGCGCTACCTTCAACTCGGACCAATTAGCCGTGTTCGTCGCTGCCATCCTGCTTTCGGCAGCACTTGCGGTCTTGATCAAGTGGACCAGGTTCGGGCTCAACGTCCGAGCGGCGGTTGACCGCCGGGCGTTGGCGGGGTTGAGAGGAGTGAACCCGGACCGGCTATCAGGGCAGACGACCGTGCTCGGCTCGGTGATCGCCGGATTGGCCGGACTTTTGATCGCTCCGCTGTTCAACCTTGAACCGACGCAGTTCACCGTTCTGATGTTCGTGGCTGCTGTGGGAGCCGTGTTGGGTCGGTTGCGCTCCATCCCGGTTGCGATGGCCGGCGGTCTGCTCGTGGGCGTGGTCCAGAGCCTCGTCGCAGGCTACGTAAACATACAGCCCTCCCTGATTCCCGG
>CAZCCS010000194.1:0-6154 GCA_964497005.1 uncultured Acidimicrobiaceae bacterium
TCAGCATCGGCGCTGGCGGATTGGCGCTTGAAGCGTTGCCCTCAGGGAGGACGGTGCCGTCAATGCCGGCCAGCCAGTACCCGCTGGACGCTCTGGCGATGCCGATATAAGCCTCGTTGGGAAGCAGGCCCCCAGTCGGACTGAACTTGACCGGCGTGCCCGCGACCGGCGTACCGCCATTGGTAACCGTCGCGCTGAACGTGTCGAGACTGTCGACAAAAGGCGTGGCGTTGGACTGCGCCAACGACACGGTTGCAGCCGCCGCGGATGCAGGAACGGCACTCACAGCCGCCGTGCCTACCAAAGCAATCGCGGCGGCGACTCCCGCAGCCGTCGTCCTGCGCCACACCCGTTTACCCGATGGCGCGCCAATGCAGCCTTGGCGAATAAGTCGGTTCACTGCCCCTTCCTCTCTTGCATGACCGGAGCCCCACTGACAACCGGTCGACGGGGACAGTAGCCGCTGCCACCCAGCGTGGCGGCGGTCTTTGCCCGGATTTCCCGATGAGGACACTTGCAGCGATCCCGATCCGATAGTTCAGGCCCAAGTAGGATCGCCCCGAGGTCGAATGGTCCAACGCCGGCGCACATCCACTTCGAACTTCGGTGTCGGCAAGCGCGAGAGTCACGACGCCAGCGGCTTCTACAGCCGCTTCCGCCCGCCTCAAACCAGCAACGACGAAACGGTGCTGCCTCCTTCCCCTTTGCTCCAACCGTTCGTGTGCGGGGACGCGCGCTCCATGGACGTGATCGAAGACGGTTCGGTGGCCTTGGTCGTCACCTCGCCTCCTTACTTCGCTGGGAAGGCATACGAGGAGGAACTGGAACGAGAGGGCGTTCCCGGTTCCTACCTGGAGTACCTGCAGCTTCTTCGCGACGTCTTCGCAGAGTGTGTGAGGAAGCTCGAGCCCGGCGGGAGAATCGCGGTCAACGTCGCCAATCTCGGCCGGAAGCCCTACCGCAGCCTTTCCGCCGACGTCATCGGCATACTGCAGGACGATCTCGGCCTGCTAATGCGTGGCGAACTCATCTGGCAGAAGGGGGAAGGGGCGAGCGGATCGTGTGCTTGGGGGTCCTTTTCCAGCGCGGCCAACCCGGTGCTACGGGATTTGACCGAGCGGGTCGTCGTGGCGTCCAAGGGCCGGTTTGATCGGGCGGTCCCGCCGAAGCGCCGCGCAGAGCAAGGGCTTCCTTGCCGGAGCACCATGACGGCCGAGGACTTCATGACCCTCACCCTGGACGTGTGGTCGATCCCTCCGGAGAGCGCGAAGCGGGTGGGCCATCCGGCCCCGTTCCCCGTCGAGCTTCCGGAGCAGTTGATCAGGCTCTACACCTTCGAGGAGGACCTGGTACTCGATCCTTTCATGGGAAGCGGGTCCGCCCTCGTCGCCGCCGCACGGCTGGGAAGGCGGTATGCCGGCTACGACCTCGACCCGGCGTACGTGGAGATCGCCGAAAGGCGGGTGAAACAAGTCGTCGAAGGCTCAGCCGATTCGAGTGTGAACCGTGACGCTTCCGCGAACGGGACCCCCCTTCCCCCCGGGACGGCGGCGAGCCTCGCAGAAGAGGCGCTCACCAACGCGGGTTTCACCATCGCGCATCGAAACAAACGAGTGCAGGGAACAGGTGTGGCAGTCGCACTTGTGGCGAAAGACCGGCGCGGCGCGACGTGGCTCTTCGAGGTCGCCGGGCCCAACACCAGCCGGCGCGGCGGGCTCTCCCGCTCGGACTCGGTCTGGCGAACCCTCGGAAGGGTCGCAGCACTGCGCGGGGCCCTTGGACCGCGAGCGAGGATCGCCGTCCTTACCACCTGGCTGCCGCAACCCCCCGGCGCCGCCGACCGGCCAATCAGGGCGGCGGGCCCGGGTCTCCTCTTCGATGTGATCGACATCCTCTCGGACGCGGGCGCCGGGCGCCTGCGTAGCTATGCCACGGGGGTTTGTGAAGGGCCGCTGACGGGTTTCTGGCGCGAGTCCGACCTCTCAGGCCGATGCTGAGCCGGGCTCGTCCCATTCGACGGGACCCTCCCGGTTGAGCAGAGGCGCGACTTCTAGAAAAATATTCGACTATGCGTGAGTTCACCCATCCTGCGATCGACGCCCTGCGCGCTGCTGGACCCGAGCTGAAAGCGGAGGCCGCCGTCAACGCGGATGAGCGACGCTTGTCCGAGAAGACAGCGAAGATCCTTCGCGAGACCGGCGCCATGCGCCTCGCCCAGCCGGCCCGATACGGCGGTCTGGAAGCAGACCCTCGGGTGTTCGTCGAAGCGATGATGCTCACATCCCAGTTCGACGGCGCCGCCGGCTGGGTACTCGGGGTGGTCGGGGTCCACAACTGGCACATCGGTCTGTACGCCGACTCGGTCCAGGCCGAGGTGTGGGGAGACGACCCGGACACTTGGATCAGCTCGTCGTACAACTACGTCGGCAAGGCGAGCCGGGTCGAGGGAGGCTTCAGGCTCACTGGGCGATGGTCCTTCTCCTCGGGGTGCGAGCACGCCCGTTGGGTCTTCGTGGGCGGGTTCGTGTATGACGACGAAGGCAAACCGATCGAAATGCGCCATTTCCTTCTGCCGCGCGACGACTACGAGATCGTCGACGTGTGGCACGTCGCCGGCTTGTCCGGATCGGGAAGTAACGACATCGTCGTCGACGACGCGTTCATCCCCGACGCTCACACCATGAGTTGGCCTGACCTCAAGGCCCACCGGTGTCCCGGTGTCGATGTCAACACCTCGGCCTTGTTCCGGGTGCCGTGGGGCTCGATGTTCCTCAACGCCGTGACTGCGCCGCTTGTCGGAATGGCCAAGGGGATGCTGGACGAGTCGGTCTCGATGGTCAAGCAGAGGGTGAGCGGATACATCCCGCCGGGACCGGCCGCCAGCCCTTTCGACGCCAAGCGGATCTGGCCCGCGGTGACGATGTCGAAGCTCGCCGAAGCCTCAGCCGAAATCGACGCCGCCCGGGTTCAGATGCTCGACAACCTCGGAGATGTCTATGCCTACGCGCAGGACGGGATCGAGGCCCCTCTCGAGGTACGGGCGCGGGCGCGGCGCGACCAGGTGATGGCCGCGAAGAGGGCGATCGACTCGGCCAATGTGATCTTTTCGCTGGCAGGAGGGCGCGGGTTGTCGTTGAAGAGTCCCATCCAGCGGCTGTGGCGAGACGCTCAGGCGGGCGGCCACCACGTCGTCAACGGATCCGATCAGGCTCTGACTTCCTACGGCGCGTTCCTGATGGGCGAGGAGATCGAGGATCAGCTGGTCTGAGCGCCTGCCACGCCCCCTCCCCTATCTCGTCCGCAGCCAACCGCACGCTCGCCGCGCTCGGCACGCCCCGGAACAAAGCCGACCTCGCCCAATGATGGACCGGGCCAATCAGGAGGGCGACCACAACATCGAAGGGAAGCACCCGAAGGTCACCGGCGGACATCCGCCGTTCCAGCCAAGACCGCACCAGCGACAGGAAGACGTTGTTTTCCTCCCGGAGGGCGATCGGGACGGCGGCCGACCGGTTCCCTGCGAAGGGCTGCTCCAGGAGAAAGGTCGCCGACCGGGGGTGCTTGACCAGCCATCGCAGGTGGCACTCGACGGTCTCTCTTATGCCCCTCTCCGCCGGTGGGTCGGCGGCGAGAAGAAAGCCGGCGCCGCGTTGATACTCGTTGAGAAGGGTGTAGTGAAGTGTGGCGATCAGCTGATCCTTGGACCCGAAGTGGTGGTAGAGGGTGCCTACGCTTATCGACGCCCGCTGGCAGACCTCCTCCACGAAACCGCCCGACTCACCGACTTCGAGCATGGCTTCGAGAGCCGCGTCGAGGATGTCCCGACGCCGTTGACTGGTCCTCAGCCGCCGGTCGGACACGATCGTCATTAGAAAAATATTCTAGATGGTGGCGGGCTACCTGAGCGGCAGCGGCGGGTCGGGCAAGATGCACTGGTGAATTCGAGCGGACGGCAGGGTGTGAGCGGAGGAGCCCGGAGACAGGCGGCCCGACGGGGCGCGCACAGGCGGCCCACCCACCGGGACTATGTCCGCCGGCGTGCCATAGTGCTCGCGCTCGCCACCGGGCTAGTCATCCTGCTCCTGGTTGCAATCAACAGCGGCGGATCGTCAAAGCACCCGGCCAAGGGCAAGGCTGTTACCGCCGCCAGACCTGCGGGGCCGCCGAGGCTCGATGTGACCATCGCGTCATGGCAGCTGCCGTCTCCTCTCTCCCGTACCGTCGCGCTCGCTGTCGACGGGAACATCGACACGCTCGGCGGCCTCACCGGCTCTGGCAACTCAACCACCCCTGCAGTAGTCCAGATCGATCCCTCTACCGGGAAGACCGAGAATCTCGGCAACCTCCCCGTACCTGTGCATGACGCTGCGGGGGCGACGATTGGCAGCCGCTACTTCGTGTTCGGTGGCGGAGCGGCGTCGCTCACCAACTCGGTTCAGCTGTACGCGCCAGCCAGCTCGGCGGGAAGCTCTCCGATCTCGGTCGCGGGGCAGCTGCCCGCCAAGCGAGCGGATCTGGCTACGGCAACAGCGAACGATGGAACCGTCTACATCGCCGGCGGATACGACGGGACAACTTTCTTGCCGGACGTGCTGTCGACGAGGAACGGGACGTCGTTTTCGGTGGTGGCTCAGCTTCCCGTCCCGGTGCGCTATCCCGCGCTGGCAATCGCCGGCGGCAAGCTCTGGGTGATCGGCGGCGAGACCGGGAACAGCGCCCAAACGGATTCGATCCAAACGGTGGATCTGAAGACTCACGCAGCCACGGTGGCAGGCCACCTGCCCCAACCGATCGGGCACGCGGCGGCAGGCGTAATGGACGGCGCGGTCTACCTGTTCGGTGGACGCTCCGCCGGCCACGCTCTGGACACCGTCATGAAGCTCGACACAGCAACGGCGGCCTTCTCGACCGTCGGCAGCATCCCGCTGCCCATGTCTGACATGGCGGTCGCGCCGATGGGTGAAACCCTCTACCTGGTCGGAGGGGAGGGCCAACTCGCCCAGCCGAGCCAGTCGGTGATCGTCGCCAGGATGGTCAGCGGCGGGCCGCAGGCGGCGGGAGCGACCGCAGCGCCACCGTTCACCGGCCAGATGGTGATAGCTGACCGCGGCAACAATCGGCTTCTGGTTGTGACGGCGGACAAGAAGGTCCTGTGGATGTTCCCAAGCCTCATGAACCCCGCTCCGGCTCAGGGCTTCTACTTCCCAGACGACGCCTTCTGGGTCAAGCACGGCACCGGCATAATCACCAACGAAGAGGACCAGCACACCATCCTGGAACTCTCGTACCCTTCCGGGCAGGTGATCGGCAGCTACGGGCATCCCAACAAGCCCGGAAACTCCGTCGGGTACTTGAACCAGCCGGACGATGCATACCTCCTCGCCGACGGCAAGATCACGGTCGCTGATGCGATGAACTGCAGGATCCTCTTCCTCAACCCGGACTTCACCTACCTGTCCCAGATAGGTAAGACCGGGAAGTGCCACCACGACATACCGAACGACGTTGCCTATCCGAACGGTGACACCCCCCTGCAGAACGGGAACTTCCTCATCTCCGAGATCAATGGCTCCTACGTCGACGAAGTCACCACGTCGGGACAGGTCGTGTGGAGCTTGAAGCTTCCGATCGCCTACCCGTCTGACCCCCAGCAACTGGGGCCTGACCTCTATCTGATCGCCGATTACTCCCGCCCGGGGGGCATCTACGAATTCACCCGGGAAGGCCAGATCGTATACAGCTACAAGGTTGCATCCGGCGAGGGCATGCTCGACCACCCCAGCCTCGCCGAGCGTCTCCCGAGCGGGGTCATCTGCGCCAACGACGACTACCGCAACCGGGTGGTTTGCATCAACCCGGCGACCAATCAGATCGTCTGGCAGTACGGCGACACCGACGCCGCCGGCACAGCGCCAGGGATGTTGAAGATCCCCGACGGTTTCGATCTCCTGGCCCCCGACGGCACCACACCAACCCATCCCTGGACCGGCTAGGGCGCTATTCCGGGAGCGCTAGCGAGGGCTACTGGTAAATGAGCGCTACTGGGCGGGAACGTTCGTGACGAGCATCGAGCGGATGAGAGGCTCGAAATGCTCGAGGGGCTCGCTCTTGTAGTCCGAGTCGAAGGCCGTCTGGTCGTACTTGGCGCAGAACT